>JAHEMM010000003.1:81062-89048 GCA_024643655.1 Chitinophagaceae bacterium
CCTGTATCGGTACTGTTTTTTTGTCTCCAGACTTTTAAAGTCAAATTCATCATGTAATGTTCCATATTTCTTATTTAGAACGCTTATTATTATTATTTATAACTTCTTTGTGATGGCTTGGCAATCTCAAATTCCAATTGCTCTTTATGTAATTCCCAGTTACTTTCTCCTTTATATTCCCAGGCAGAAACATAGGCATAATTAACGTCATCTCTTTTTGCTTCACCTTCCTCTGTCTGGCTTTCTTCACGGAAATGCCCACCACAACTTTCATTTCTATCTAATGCATCTTTGCACATCAATTCTCCAAGCTCGATAAAATCAGCTACCCGTCCTGCTTTATCTAATTCGGGATTCATTTCGTTGATGCTTCCAGGTACTCTTACATCACTCCAGAATTCTTTTTTCAATTGTTGTATCTCAGCAATAGCTTCTGTTAATCCTTGTGCATTTCTGGCCATACCACATTTTTCCCACATTATCTTTCCTAGGCGTTTATGAAAACTTTCAACAGTTTGTTTACCTTTAATGTTCATCAGTTTTTCAATTCTTTCTTTAACAGCTTTCTCTGTTTGTTCAAAAGCTTCATGTGTAGTAGGAATTGATTTAACACTAATCTCATCAGCCAGATAATCACCAATTGTATAAGGAATTACAAAATATCCATCTGCTAAACCTTGCATTAATGCAGAAGCACCTAATCGATTGGCACCATGATCACTGAAATTCGCTTCTCCTAAACAATACAACCCTTTTACATTCGTCATCAACTGATAATCTACCCAAAGACCTCCCATTGTATAATGTACAGCAGGATATATTCTCATGGGCACATCATATGGATTCTCACCGGTAATTTTTTCATACATGTCAAAAAGATTACCATACTCTTCTTTTACAACTTCTTTACCCAAACGGATCAGTGTGTCTAAATCAGGATTTTCAATTCCTTGTTTATTTGCTTCAGCTTTTCCGTATTTATTGATTAGGTTATGCTTAAAATCTAAATATACAGCCTGTTTTGTTGTACCTACACCATATCCAGCATCACATCTTTCTTTAGCTGCTCTCGACGCCACATCTCTTGGAACAAGATTGCCAAACGCAGGATATCTTCTTTCTAAATAGTAATCTCTTTCTTCTTCCGGGATGTCGTTTGCTTTTCTGGTTTCATCTTTTTGTTTCGGAACCCAGATACGTCCGTCGTTTCTTAATGATTCGGACATCAATGTTAATTTTGATTGATGATCGCCACTAACAGGTATACATGTTGGATGTATTTGAGTAAAACAAGGATTGCCGAACATAGCACCTTTTTTATGTGCTTTCCATGCAGCAGTTACATTGCTACCCATTGCATTGGTTGATAGATAAAACACATTGCCATATCCACCAGTGCAGAGTAATACTGCATGACCAAAAAAACGTTCTAATTCGCCAGTAACTAGATTTCTACAAATAATTCCTCTTGCCTTATCATCAATCATTACTACATCTTGCATCTCATGGCGGCTATACATTTCAACATTACCCAATGCTACTTGTCTTTCCAATGCCTGGTAAGCTCCAATTAATAACTGCTGTCCAGTTTGACCGGCAGCATAAAATGTTCTTTTAACCTGTGTGCCACCAAAAGATCGGTTATTCAATAAACCACCATACTCTCTTGCAAACGGAACACCCTGAGCTACACATTGATCAATAATATTTACACTCACCTCAGCTAAACGATGTACGTTGGCCTCTCTAGCACGGTAGTCACCACCTTTTACTGTATCATAAAACAAACGGAAAACCGAATCACCATCATTCTGATAATTCTTTGCAGCATTGATACCGCCTTGTGCAGCAATACTATGAGCTCTTCGAGGAGAATCCTGGAAACAAAATGCTTTTACTTTATAACCAAGTTCACCAAGAGAAGCGGCAGCCGATGCACCAGCTAATCCGGTGCCAACAATAATGATTTCTAACTTTCTTTTGTTAGCCGGGTTTACTAATTTACAATGGCCTTTATAATCCGTCCATTTTTCTTCTAACTTTCCGGTTGGTATTTTTGAATCAAGCATAACCTATGTTGTTATTTCCATTAAATCCCGAATGAAGGGGAGACTAATGTGTTTTTTTAATGTTATCTACTCTTTCCTGTATTCATCGACATTTGCTTCTCACACTTGTAATTTTGTCCTTCTATTCTATACTACTTTATCCATCCCATATACATACTTACCGGCATCATTGCAAATGCCAATGAAATAATAATGGAATATCCTACACCTACATTTTTAATTAATGAAATGAATTTTGAGTTACTTACACCTACAGTTCTAAATGCACTTTGGAAGCCGTGAATTAAATGCCAGCACAAAGAGAAACAGGCAAACACATAAACAATTACTACCCATAATTCCTGAAAAGTGTAACTCATTAGATTAAACATATTGTGCATATGCACTCCATTATAGGTAACTTCAGTTAGTTCTTCATGACCTATAAAACGAGCCGGTACCCAGAAATGCCACCAATGGAGAATAAAGAATAAGAGTAAGATTGTACCTAAAAGACCCATACTTCTACTATACCATTTACTACCTTTATTACCCATGGCAACTGCATAGCCCTTTTTTCTTTTGCTCCGATTCTGGAACTCCAACATGAATCCTTGAATAATGTGCAGAAAAATTCCAAGAAAAAGACCGATTTCAGCAATACGGATAACAACAGTACTTCCCATAAAATGAGCAGCTTTGTTGAACATCACACCACCATCATTTGCCCATATACAGGCATTGATACCAGCATGTACTATTAAAAAAGTAATAAGAAATAAACCCGTCAACGCCATTACCCACTTTTTGCCAATCGAAGAAGTAAACAGTTCAGACCATTTCATGTGTTATTTTTTATATTTTATTGACTGCCACATGTTTTTATTTCCATTTAATAGTTTCATATCTTATTTTAATCTTGCAAAAATTAAGATGATTTCTATATATTCTTCATATGTGTAATCAATATCTGCAAAAATACTATCCAAGAACCAAATAATAACAAAAGATTTCTTTACAATGTTCACCCAGAAATTTCTTAATTATCTAGTCGGCTCATCAATTCAGTATTAATTTTCTTAAATAAATGGAAAGGTTTAAATACTCTCCAGTTATCAAGTTCCAATAATTCGATAAACTGGTTAAGTTTAGCTTGTTTAAAGTCATATTGTGTTTGCTCAGGCATATTTAAACAAACCACCCACCCATTTTCATCAGAAACATCTTCATATAATTCTTCATAATAATCCTTCCCATCACTATGATAATTCAAAACATTCTCTCCAATCAATATAAATTTGAAAATCCCTTCTTCCATAAACTTTTCCAGCACATCTCTCTTCAGTTCCATAATATCGTTTTCAATTGCATCATTCCACTCCCCTATTAATTCGATTATGGCATATTTCTCATCATAATCGGCTATCAACACTTTAAGGTATAAAGTTCGGCTGCCAAAATCATCCCATTGTGGATGGATATAATAATTATATACTGTTTGAGAGTATTCAAATTGCGAATAAGTTCTCCCATAGAATGGCGATCGATCGTCTTCTTCGCTTAAATAGATGTGCTGCCAGTTAAAAAAGGGTTCAATGTCTTGCATAGCCTACGCTTCATTGCAAATATAAGACTTGAACTAAAAGATTTAAATGACGTTAAATAAGATTATTGTAAAAGATAATCTTTGAATTGCTTATAATCATTTTTTAGTATAAATGAATGTTTATCTTTTTTCATTATTGATTTAACAGACTCAGCAATTTCAACAGGCTTACCAATACATTCTTCAACTGCTTTAGGAAATTTAACTGGATGTGCCGTTTCTAGAAAAAACCCTTTTTCATTAGGATGTTCGCTGAGATACTGAAGCAACGATAAATAACCTACAGCGCCATGTGGGTCCAGTATATAATTTTCAATTTGGAAAACAGCTTTTATTGTATCTTTTGTTTCCTGATCTGTGATTGTATAAGCACATAGTTTGCTTTTCAATGCCGGAAACTGATGTTGGAAGATTTCTAAAATACGAATAAAATTACTTGGATTACCCACATCCATTGCGTTGGATAAAGTAGACACAGCAGGTTTTGGAGTTAACTTTTCTGATTCCAAATACGCAGAAACAATATCGTTTGTATTACATGCAGCAATAAAATGTTTGACCGGTAAACCAGATTGCATAGCAAGAATTCCAGCGCAAATATTTCCAAAATTTCCGCTAGGCACAGAAATAACGGGTGGGTTGTTTTTATCTTCCCATTGTTGTAGGGCAAAAAAATAATAAAATTGTTGTGGCAGCCACCTGGCTATATTGATAGAATTGGCAGAAGTAAGAAATAATTTTTCATTAATATCATTGTCTGCGAAAGCCTGTTTAACCAATTGTTGACAATCATCAAAAGTTCCTTGTATTTCAAGCGCTTTAATATTTTTACCAAGTGTTGTCAATTGCTTTTCCTGAACGGGGCTTACTTTTCCAGATGGATATAATATGACCACCTCTACACCGTCAACATTGTAAAAACCATTGGCAACCGCACCGCCTGTATCACCAGATGTTGCAACCAACACCGTTACTTTTCTAGAATCATTCTTTACAAAGTGTCCCAAACAACGACTCATAAACCTTGCGCCAACATCTTTAAAAGCTAATGTTGGGCCATGAAACAATTCAAGAGAAGCGATACGATCGTTTACTTTTATAAGAGGGAATGGGAAATTTACAGTTTCACTTATAATCTGGTATAGTTTTTCATTGTCAATTGAGTCGCCAATGTAAGGTTTGATTACACGAAACGCAATTTCTTCTTTAGTATATTTTTCAATATTATTAATTAATTCTTTGTCAATTCGTGGGATTGTTTCTGGAAAATACAATCCCATATCTGGTGCTTGTCCTTTTATTGTTGCGTCCTTAAAATCAACAATTGGCGATTGTTTATTTGTACTATAATATTTCATACCCCTGTTCCTTTAAGCGGAATTTTAATTTTTAGTTTTCTAAAAACGTTTTTTATTCTTTATAGCTCACAATTTCAACTCCTTTCTTGTTAATTGTAGTAACATATGTATTATAATCTATTCCGATTCGTTCATATATTTCTTTCATTACTGCTTCTACTTCTATAGCTGTTTTTTTATCCTTGCTCATCATAAACATAGACGGACCTGAACCGGAAATGCCACCTCCTAATGCACCTGCTTCTTTTGACTTTAGTTTTACTTCATCAAATCCCGGAATTAGTATACTTCTGACAGGCTCTATGATCACATCCTCTAAAGAACGCCCAATCAACTCATGATCATTTTTAATAAATCCTGCGACAAGTCCTGCGATATTTCCCCATTGTTTTATCGCATCTTTTAATAAGACCTGCTGACGTAATATTTGTCTCGCATCAGCAGTTCTTACTTCTATTTGCGGGTGCACAATAGTTACATATAAATCTGGAGATGAAAGTGGAATAATATCTAATGGAAGAATAGAACGAATCAAACTTACGCCGCCTAATATGCAGGGAGCTATATTATCTGCATGCTTTACTCCCGAAGCAAGCTTCTCTCCAATCATTGCAAACTGCACTACTTCATCCGTTGAAAAAATGTTGCCCAATATATGATTAGCAGCTACTGCTGCACCTGCTGCACTAGCCGCACTTGATCCTATACCACTTCCAGGTTTGATGTGTTTATCAATAGTAATTTCAAACCCTAGTTTGTTATTTAATTTTTCCATTATAGATAATAAAACAACACCTGCAACATTTTTTTCAGGTTCAGTTGGAAGATTAAAATCATCTTTATTATGAATGATGACTTTTGGCTCATCAAGCAAAGTCAGTTCCATAACATCATAAGGGGTAGCTAACGACATTCCCAGAATATCGAATCCACAAACCAAATTAGCTACAGTAGCCGGACTATGAACTTTAATTTTTTGCATGATTTAAACTTTACTAGCCCTGATAATATCAGCAAATACTCCACTGGCAGTAACTTCAGCACCAGCACCAGCTCCTTTAATAACTAATGGCTGATCTTTATACCTGTCAGTATAAAATAATACAATATTGTCTTTTCCATATAAATGATAAAGGTCATGTTTTGGATCGATATGTTGTAATCCAACAGATGCTATACCATTATCAAAAGATGCAACAAATTTTAATTTGCAACCAGCTGTATTTGCATCACTCAAAAGTTTTTTGAAGTGAGTTTCTTCTTTTGTCATCTCTCCATAAAAATCTTCAACTGTTCCTGTCATACAACTTTGCGGCATAAATGAATTGTTTGCAATCTCATCCATTTCAATTTTTACACCTGATTCTCTGGCAAGGATCATAATCTTCCGCATTACATCTGTTCCTCCTAAATCCAATCTTGGGTCTGGCTCTGTGTATCCTTCATCTTGTGCTTGTTTTACTACATCAGCAAACTTTCTCATTCCATCGTAATTATTGAAAACAAAGTTCAACGTTCCACTTAAGACAGCTTGAATTTTATGAATTCGGTCACCACTATGTACCAGATCATTTAGCGTAGCAATTATTGGTAACCCTGCTCCCACATTTGTTTCAAAAAGGAATTGGCTGTTAAATTCGCTAGCAAGGTCTTTTGTCTTTTTGTATTTATCATAAGCAGCTGATGCTGCTATTTTATTACAAGCAACAACAGAAATACTTTTTTCCAGTAATTGATTATAAACAGCAGCTACTTTATCATTAGCAGTAATATCAACAAAGATTGAATTACGAAGATTTCTCTGTATTATTTCGTCAATAAACCCTTGCAAATTTGCTGACGTACCGTCATCTAATTTTTTATTCCAGTTATCAGGTTCAATGCCACTTTCTTCAATCAGCATTTTACGGCTATTACTTAATCCGATAATTTTAAGCTGTAGATTCATCTTTTCTTTAAGAAATAATGCCTGTTGCTTAATCTGGCTTATTAATTTACTTCCAACATTTCCTGTACCAGAAATAAATAAGTTTACTTGTTTGTAAGTTGTTTCAAAGAATTCTTCATGCAATACATTGATTGCTTTACGAACATCCTTTGTTGCAATTACTGTAGAAATATTTTTTTCAGAAGAACCTTGTGCAATGGCTCTGATATTTACTCCGTTTCTCCCCATGGCACTAAACATTCTGCCGCTAATACCCGTATGATTTTTCATATTCTCACCAACCAATGCAACAATAGAAAGTTCAGTTTCTATTTTCAGTGGCTCTACTTTCTGCAAGGCTATTTCATTAGCAAAACCAGTATCGATAGCCAATTTAGCTTTAGCTGCATTATTTGAATCTATACCAACACAAATAGAATGTTCTGATGAGCTTTGTGTAATCAGTATTACATTTATTTTCTCGTTACTGAGAGCTTCAAATAATCTTTTTGAGAAACCTGGGATACCGACCATGCCACTTCCTTCAAGACTGATTAAAACAATATCGTTTATACTTGAAATTCCCCTTACAATATTTCCGTTTGAAGATGCAGTGGATTCAATTAATGTTCCCTTGTCTTCTGATGCAAATGTGTTTTTAATCCAAACAGGAATATTTTTATTCATAACTGGTTGAATCGTTGGGGGATAAATTACTTTGGCCCCAAAATGTGACAACTCCATTGCTTCCTGATAGGAAATGTTGGGAATAATACGAGCATTATTTGTCAATCGTGGATCAGCAGTCATCATACCACTTACATCAGTCCATATTTCAAGTAGTTTAGCATTTAGCGAAGCCGCAATAATTGCTGCTGTATAATCAGAACCACCCCTACCTAAAGTTGTTGTGACACCATTTTTATCACTAGCAATAAAACCCGGTATAACAATGACAGATGAAGATTGTGAACGATAATAACTGTTAATTTTTATTTCTGATTCTTTAAAATCAACCTCCGCAAAAGTAAAAGAAGAATTTGTTAC
>JAHEMM010000003.1:89148-108882 GCA_024643655.1 Chitinophagaceae bacterium
CACTAGCAATAAAACCCGGTATAACAATGACAGATGAAGATTGTGAACGATAATAACTGTTAATTTTTATTTCTGATTCTTTAAAATCAACCTCCGCAAAAGTAAAAGAAGAATTTGTTACTATCAGTTCTCTTGCATCTTTCCAAACCGCATCCATATTCTTTGCAACAAAAGCGGTTGTAATTATTTGAGAAGATATCCATTCCCCATAACTACTAATACGGTCTTTTGATCTGACAGTTAATTCTCCAAGTAAAAAAATGCCGTTACAGATATCTTCCAATTCGTTACAGCTTTTTTTAACCAAACTTAATAGCTGACTTTGTTGGGCAATCGGAATAAGTTGTTTTACTGCTTCGAGATGTCGCTGTTCAAATTCTATAAGTTTTTCTTTGTATGTTTCGTTTCCTTTTTCACATAGTGATGCAGCATTCAATAATAAATCAGTAACACCACCTAATGCTGAAACAATAACAACTGTTTTATTTTTTGCTGATGAATTTTCAACTATTTCAATAACCTTTTTTATGTTTTCAGCATTTGCAACTGAAGTCCCCCCAAATTTTAGTACATGCATTTTTTAATTTTATATAAAAAGAAAATGGCTGCTTTTAGATTTTCATCTAAGTACAGCATATTGCCCGATTATTTATATGAAAATTTATAACCCTTAACGGGTTGTTGTTGTAATTGTAGTTGTTACAACAGATGAAGGAATAATATTAAAACTACTATTTTGCAATTGTATTTTATAAGTAATGCAATATAAGTAGAAATCAGCAAAATGCCTATCATTTTAAAATGGAACCTGCAGCATTTTTTACACTTCCAAATTTTAAAAGTAGTTCTTTTGCTTTAGCATAATCTGTCTCATTTACCCTTTCCATCAACATTTTTGTTCCTCTATCAACTAATTTTTCATTTGTGAGTTGCATATTTACCATCTTATTATCTTCAACTCTACCTAATTGTATCATTATTGTAGTAGATATCATATTTAATACCAACTTTTGAGCAGTTCCGCTTTTCATTCTGGTACTACCAGTGACAAACTCAGGACCTACAATTACTTCAATTGGAAAATCGGCAGAATGACTTACAGGAGAATCTGGATTACATGCTATACTACCTGTAATGATTTTCCTTTTTTTACATTCTTCAAGTGCACCAATGACATACGGCGTTGTTCCACTGGCAGCAATACCTACCACCACATCTTTGTCACTAATATTAAAAGCTAATAGATCTTTCCAGCCTTGTTCTTTATTGTCTTCTGCATTTTCAACAGCATTGGTAATAGCTTTTTCGCCACCGGCAATTATACCAATTACGAGTCCGTAAGGCACTCCATAAGTAGGAGGACATTCACTGGCATCCAAAATACCTAGTCTGCCACTGGTGCCTGCTCCAATATAAAAAAGCCGACCACCCATTAACATTTTATCTGTTATTGCTTCGATTAATTTATCAATTTGAGATATTGATTTTTCTACGGCTTCCGCTACAGATTTGTCTTCTTTATTAATATTGTTCAGAATTTCAGTAATACCCATTTTTTCTAAATGATGATATCGACTGGGTTGTTCTGTAATTTTTTCGAATGCCATATTTCTTTTCTTATTTTAGCTGTGATATGCTATTAAACCTTCCATAGGATTTTTCATCACTTTACCCATCTCAAATTCATAACTATTGCAAAGTTGCTGTACTATATCTTTAAAACCAAATGCAATACTACCGGCAAAATGTATTGGTAAAGTCCAGGTTTCTCTATACTTACAAAGATGGTTAAAGAAGAAATCATTTAAGCCATCTTC
This sequence comes from Chitinophagaceae bacterium, assembly GCA_024643655.1. Lineage (GTDB taxonomy): Bacteria > Bacteroidota > Bacteroidia > Chitinophagales > Chitinophagaceae > JJ008. The sequence goes on from JAHEMM010000003.1 coordinate 90,966, forward strand.
AATAATATTCTCTATCATATAATGGCCACGGTTTTCAGCAAGGAATTTTGCAAACCCTGCCAAATATCTATTGGGCAGTGGTTTTTTATAAACGTTTTCTAATATCTCGGCGGTATTTGTTGTATAAGTAAGATCAAATCGACCTCTTAATTCATAATCAAATGTTCCATAGAGGTAGTATTGAAGTACTTTTTTGCCCAGATAGGCACCACTCCCCTCGTCTCCAAGAACATAGCCAAGTCCTGGGCTGTTCTTCACAATTTTTTTACCATCATAATAACAAGAATTAGACCCTGTACCAAGAATACAAGCAATTCCTTTTTCTTTTCCGCATAAAGCCCTTGCAGCAGCCATCAAATCATGCGTTACATCAACTTTTGCAATCGAAAATACTTTGCTAAGCGCCTTTTTAACTGATTTAGCATTTACTGGATTTGCACAACCAGTACCATAATAGAATACCTCATTAATACTAACATTTTTGAGCTTTGATTTAAGTTCTTTCTCCAATAAAATTGTAATCTGCTCAGTAGTTAGAAAATAGGGACTGATCCCTTGTGTAATAATAGTTTTCTTTTTTTCGCCATTTATCAAACACCATTCCCCTTTTGTTGCTCCGCAGTCAGCTATTAATTTTATTCCAGACATAACTATTTTTATATTAAAAGAACAGAAACTTCTGTTCCAAACAAATCAAGTATTTTGCATCAAATTACACAATTAAGTATAAAAATGGGAAATAAAAAGTTGCATGTTTGGTTACCACTCCTTTTTTCGTTGGTACTGATAATTGGAATGGTGCTGGGATATAAGCTGAATGATAATACTGGGAGTAAAAATGGTTTTTTTGGATCTAACAGCAGAAATTCATTACAAGAGGCGCTCGACCTAATAAAACTCAGATATGTTGATACTGTAAATATTGGTTTGCTGGAAGGAAAAGCTATACAGGAAATAATGAAAGAATTAGATCCACACTCGGTCTATCTTCCTCCGGTAAATGTAAAAGCGGCAAATGAAGATCTTGCTGGAAATTTTGAAGGCATTGGAGTGGAATTCAATACATTTAAGGATACTGTTCATGTGGTTTATGTAATTCCTAAAGGCCCAAGTGATAAAGCTGGATTACAAATCGGTGATCGAATTATTGCTGTAAATGAGATTTCGTTAGTACAGAAGTCATTTGATGCTGACAGTATAAAAAAATACATCAGGGGCGAAAGAAATTCAAATGCTGTTTTACAAATCGTAAGAAATAATAGACAGCAATCCATTACCGTTACAAGAGGTACAATCCCAGTTTCTTCCATTGATGCGGCTTATATGATAGATAAGTCTACCGGGTATATTAAATTAAATAAGTTTACCGAAAGTAGTTATGAAGAATTCATGGCAGCATTGGAAAAGCTTAATAAGGAAGGAATGCAAAGCCTAATATATGACCTTCGGGGAAATGTAGGAGGCTTTATGAATGAAGCTGTAGAAATGGCAGATGAATTTTTGGATGGAGATAAATTGATAGTTTATACTAGTGGAGTAAACAGTAAAAAAAGAGAATATCGTTGTAAAAGACCGGGGTTATTTGAAAAGGGCAAATTAGTATTAATTGTTGATGAAATATCTGCAAGTGCCAGTGAAGTGTTAGCTGGTGCATTGCAAGATTGGTGCAGAGCAACGATTATTGGACGTCGCACTTTTGGTAAAGGATTAGTACAAGAGCAATATCCTTTAAGTGATGGATCGGCAATCCGATTAACAATTGCCCGGTATTATACACCTTTAGGCAGAAGCATTCAACGTTCATATGCAAAAGGAAATAAAATATATATGGATGAATTTTCTGAACGTTATAATTCAGGGGAATTGCTTTCTCAGGATTCTGTGAAAACACATGCAAATGAGAAAAAATATATTACAGGATGTAAAGACACTTTATATGGTGGTGAAGGAATTGCGCCACATTTCTTTGTGCCTTTAGATACAAGTCTTATACAGCGTAAAATTCTCATGTTATTTACAGAAACAAATATTAGTAATGTAATTTATCAGTACTATCTGGAAAATAAACAAAAGATTGATCAATATAAATCGGCTCATGAATATTCGCTCAGCTTTAATGCTTCTGAATTATGGAACAAACTTGTAAATACTGCGAATGGTACCTATGACTTTAATAAGCTTTCTGCAAAAGAAACAATGCTATTACAGCAGCAACTAAAAGCCCGTTTGGCAAGATATAAATGGAGAAATGAGGGTTTCTTTCAAGTAATTAATAATGAAGATAATGCAGTAAGAGAAGCACTTTTGACCATATTAAAATAAAGCAAATCCCGTATTTTTCTAAAAAAGTACGGGATTTGCTTCAATTTATTTAAACATTTTCTTTATTGTCATCCCACCATTTTTTTTCCATTTTGTAAGAACCAAGTAAACCAAGTCCACCGCCTATTGCAATTAATGCAAAGTAAATAGCTACATTTTCATCCCCATGATGGCGAAAATCATTTGAACGGGAACTGAGGACAAAATTATCTAAAAGATAAGCAAGGAATAACCCCACTCCCGCACCTATTAATAATAACGCCCATTTCAGGTTTTTATAAGGAGCAGGTCGATTGGCAAACTCCTTTGGATTCATGTTTTTTTCTATCATCGCCAGATTTTGGCGGGTTTTCAAGTAATAGATTCCAAAAACCATTGCAAATCCGCCTGCGAACATTGTAATAGGTATTAAAACTTCTCCTGCTTCCATAATTGTAAATTTATTAGTTAATGTTTTATTTTAATCGTTGCCTTCTTTGACAACCTGTTTGTAAATAGGGTTACAGTTTTCTTTAAATTTTTTGTACCCTGCTTAAAATAATAAGACTACACCACACTCAATCAGGTTACAGCCTATAAATTCTAATCATAATATATATAGGGTTAAATTTTCGTACTTTCAACTGTAACCTAATCACTTATTATGTAGTCATATACTATGAATGTCAACCGGACTGAATGATAATGAAATCATTAGCCAAGTGCTAAATGGTAACCAACAGGCATATGCTGTGCTTGTGAACCGCCATCAAAACTATGTTTTTACACTTTCTTTACGGATGGTTAAAAGCAGAGAGGATGCTGAAGAAGTAGCTCAGGATGTATTTATAAAGGCTTATAAATATCTGGCAGATTTCAGGGGGTCTTCAAAATTTACTACCTGGCTATATACAATCGTAAATAATACCTGCATCAGTTTTTTGAGAAAAAAGAAATTGGAAATTCATTCATTAGATAACGAAAAAGTATTTGAATTGGCGGATAACCATGATTCTGGAATGCGAGCAAATTTAGTTGAACAAAAATCCAGAATTGGCATGGTAAATAATGCAATAAGCTTATTAAACCCTGCGGATGCAGAAGTCGTCACTTTGTTTTACCAAGCAGAACAATCGTTAGAAGAGATGGCACAAATACTTGGAATTGAAGTAAATGCCGCTAAAGTTAGATTACATAGAGCCAGAGCAAGACTAAAAGAGAAAATGGAAACACATTTTAAAGAAGAAGTAAGAAATTTAAATTAAAAATCAGTTGTATGGATACTCAACAAAATAATGAGGAACGCTTATGGAATTACATAGATGGTTCAGTATCGGCGGAAGAAAAAAAAGTTATCGAGCAATTACTGGAATCAGATGCAGCCTGGAAAATTAAGTATAAAGAATTACTAGAAGTAAATGAGCTTATAAAATCGACAGACCTGGAAGTTCCATCACTACGTTTTACCAAAAACGTAATGGAAGAGATTTCTAAATTACATATTGCACCTGCCACAAAATCGTATATTAATAACAAAATCATTTGGGGTATCGGTTTTTTCTTTATCGCTTTATTTGTCGGTTTCTTAATTTATGGATTAGGACAAATGGACTGGACAAGTGGCACAGAAAGCAATATCACAAAAAATATTAACAAGATTGATTTCTCAAAATTCTTCAATAATACTTTAGTTAATGTATTTATGATGATAAACGTTGTTCTAGGCTTATTCCTGTTGGATAATTATTTGAGTAACAAAAGAAAATCTTTTCGCAAAGAAGCTTGATGTATTCATTACATTAAGTCCGGTAAAACCCTTCTGTTAACAGGAGGGTTTTTGTTTTTTGTTTCATTTTTTGTCAAAACAAGCTCATTTGAAAAACGTACCTTTGCAACCTAAAAGATTGCAATGGATATTAAAAACAACATACTGGAAACGATCGGCAATACACCGTTAATTAAACTAAATAAAATCACAAAAGAAGTACCCGGATTGGTTTTAGCCAAAGTTGATTATTTCAATCCTGGCAATTCTATTAAAGATAGAATGGCCTTAAAAATGGTAGAAGTTGCAGAACAAGAAGGGAAGCTTAAGCCCGGGGGTACAATTATCGAAGGCACCAGCGGAAATACAGGAATGGGCCTTGCATTAGCGGCAGTCATTAAAGGCTATAAATGCATCTTCGTTACAACAGATAAACAATCAAAAGAAAAAGCTGATATTTTAAAAGCAGTTGGTGCTGAAGTAATTGTTTGTCCAACAAATGTGGCGCCTGACGATCCTAAAAGTTATTATAGTGTAGCTGCAAGATTGGCTAAAGAAGTTCCTAATTCTTATCATATGAATCAATATGATAATTTGGCAAATCGATTAGCACATTATGAAACTACGGGCCCGGAAATTTGGAAACAAACAGATGGCAAAATAACTCATTTTGTTTGCACTGCGGGTACTGGAGGTACGATAACCGGAACAGCTCAATATCTCAAAGAAAAAAATCCGAATATACAGATTTGGGCTATAGATGTATACGGATCATTACTTACAAAATATTTCCGCACAGGTGAAGTTGATATGAATGAAGTTCATCCTTATATCAGCGAAGGATTTGGCGAAGACTTTGTTCCAAAAAATTATGATATGTCTGTTATCGACCATTTTGAGCAGGTTACAGATAAAGACGGTGCTGTTATGGCCAGAAAACTGGCTAAAGAAGAAGGTATATTTTGTGGTTATAGTGCTGGTAGTTGTATTCAAGGACTTCTGCAGTTAAAAAACAAACTGTCTAAAGATGCTGTAACTGTATGTGTTTTCCATGATCATGGTAGTCGTTATGTTGGAAAAATTTATAATGATCAATGGATGATCGAAAGAGGTTTTCTGGATGTTAAAACTTTTAGGGATGTAGTAAGTGCAAGAAATGCAAAACGTTTAATAACGATTGAACCAACGCAAACTGTATTGGAAGCAGTAGATTTGATGAAAAAATATGACATTGATCAGATACCTGTTATGAATGGCAATGGCCCATCTGGAGCGATCAGTGAAAGCGGACTTTTTCAGAAAATATTCAATAATCCAGATATAAAAAATTCAAAAATAGAAGAAGTATTAGAGCCATCTTTCCCTTTAGTTGCATATGATACGCCAATCGAAAAACTTCGCAATCTAATCAACAAAGAAAATGGAGCTGTTTTAGCAAAAGACGAAGCCGGCACCTTCCATATTGTTACAAAGTATGATGTAATTCAGGCCCTGGGTAATTAGTGTACAATATTGCACATTGTATAGATTTTCGTTAGTGCCGGAAACGATTCTGGCACTTTTTGGTAAAATTACTATCGAATCTTGCGTATTTCACTTATAATATGTGGGCAAGTATACGAACAATGTTGTATTTACCGTCGTAAAAAAATTGAGTTGTTTTGCTCTATATTATTAAAGAATTGTCAATTATTTTTGACTTCCAATCATCCAATAACAACGTCCAATTAACAAAACAAAACCAAGTTCTTAGAAAAACCGAATTAAGATTCAACGTCCAATTGAAAAAACCAGAAAGAACCAGATCCTTGAAAAACCGTCCGAAGTCCAAACATCCTTGAAGAGAAACCATGTCTCACCGTGTCCAAATCCAATGAAAAGATTAAAAGTCCGGAATCCTCCTGCTAAGTAAAATTAGCGGGAGGCGCGGTGACTCCTATTGAACCTTTTACATTTAATTTTTCAGATTTTTTACTGATTCTAAAATTTACAGTAAATTTCTGCATGCCCGTTTTTAAATTCCAACACCACAATACTACTTTACCGGAGAAAACTCCAAAAAGAATAATTTCATTGGTTCCGTCGCAAACGGAATTATTGTATGATCTCGGTTTAAGATCTGAAGTAGTTGGTATTACTAAATTTTGTATTCATCCTAATGAATGGTTTCGTAATAAACCGAGGATTGGAGGTACCAAGCAGCTCAATATGGTTGCTATACATGCTTTACAACCTGAACTTATTATTGCTAATAAAGAAGAAAATGTAAAAGAACAGATAGAAGAATTAGGAAAACATTACCCAATTTGGGTTAGCGAAATTAATGATCTTGGGGATGCCTATCAAATGATTGCTACAATTGGAAATATTGTTAGAAAGGAAAAAAAGGCAAAAGAGATCAACAACTTAATCAAGCAAGAATTTGCTACTCTTACTTCTTTCCAACCACCGCTATCCACTATCTATCTTATTTGGCAAAATCCTTATATGACCGTTGGAAATGATACTTTTATTCATGCGATAATGGAAAAAGCAGGATTTAAGAATTGCTTTGCAGATACAACTCGTTATCCAGAAATAACAATCGAAGAAATAATCAAAAAGAATCCAGCGTTGATCATTCTTTCATCAGAGCCTTATCCTTTCAAACAAAAACATATTAATGAGTTACAAACATATTTACCATCATCAAAAATTATTATGGCAGATGGGGAAATGTTTAGCTGGTATGGAAGCCGTTTATTAAAAGTACCAGAATATTTAAAATCACTTTTAAATACAATTCAAAAATAACGAGGTAAGTTCTCTGCTGTCTTCTTCGTAACTTTCATGCATGGCAACTAAAGGCAAAAAAAAAGAGAGCCCTGAGGAAAATGATTATCGTCCCTCTCGAAAAAAACCCATGTTTCCGGTCAATGATAAGTTACGTAAATATCTTATCAATCATGGTAGGGAAGTCAAAATGCCTGTAAGTTATGATGACCTACTTCATTTTACATATTCCACACCCATAAAAGACAAAAATGGAAAAGATACATTGTGGGAAAAAACTAGCTATGATAATCATGAATGGAATTATTTAAAGGAAGGCTTGGTAGAAATTTATGCTATCCTCAAAACCAAAGGCGACCTCAGTTTTACAACTCATCTTAATGTTGCCCGGATAGATTATTGCACATTTGGAAACAGCAATCCGTTTCGCATCCGGATTATCAATCGGTTTAATGACAATTACGATCATTTTTATATTAAAATAGCAGATGCTTCCCGCATTTATGGATTAGAGTTGGAGCATATCCTCTCTCCTAACCGAATCACATTTTTTACCAATGATAATACCTTGGTAGAGGAGCATATCCCCGGCATACCCGGCGATATATTTGCCAATACAATTTTGGGCTCAGTAGAAACAAATCAGATACGTATTGCAAAGGAGTTTGTAAAATTTAATGAACGTTGTTTTATCAGATTGCTTGGTGATATGCGTAGTTATAACTTTGTAATTGATATTACTCCCGATATAGAAAACTATCAATATCGAATCCGTGCCATCGACTTTGATCAACAGGCTTATGAAGGAAGACATAGACTATATTTACCACAATTTTTTAAAGAAAATCTTCCTTATGTTAAATTAAGCAGCGAATACCTAAATAAAGAATCAATAGAACAATACCAGGCCGAAGAAAGAACAATGATGACATTTCGCCTGGTCTCCTCAAAATTTCGCATCAAAGAGTTACTCGATATTATGCGAAAAGACACTCTTTCTACTCCTGAAAAAATCGATGAATTAAAAACGGCTCTTGCCGAATACCATAATAATCCAGTATTTCTAAAATGCAAAACAACTGGCGATATTTTGAAGACCAACCTTAAGCAAATGCTCCAAAAAAATCTTAAACTTATAAAAACAGGAATGAATAAACCTTATCGGTAATCAAAAAACTGGTCTTTCTGTCAAATAAAATATTTCATCTATATTAGCAATTATTACATTAATTGTCATTATTTACAATTAAATTTTTAACACTCAACTAAAATCAATATGAAGAAGTACAAAGCCGGTGTGTTATTTGGAGAAGAGCTCGAAGCTTTATTAAATGATGCCAAAGACAATCAATTTGCTTTACCAGCTGTTAATACCATTGGTACTAATACGATTAATGCTACATTAGAAACCGCTGCGAAAGTTAATTCCCCTGTGATCATACAGTTTTCAAACGGAGGTGCACAATTTATTGCTGGAAAAGGTATGCCGAATGATCAGTTGCAGGGCAATATTTCTGGAGGTGTATCAGGTGCTTTACATATACATAATGTAGCTAAGCACTATGGAGTACCTGTAGTGTTGCATACAGACCATGCTGCAAAAAAATGGTTGCCATGGATTAGTGGACTTTTAGATGCGGGTGAACAGTTCTTTAAAGAAAAAGGTCAGCCTTTGTTTAGCTCACATATGCTTGACCTTAGCGAAGAACCGATTGAGGAAAACATTGCAACATCTGTTGAATTCTTTAAAAGGATGAAGCCGTTGGGGATGGCCATCGAGATAGAACTTGGTGTAACAGGTGGCGAAGAAGACGGTGTTGATAATAGCAATGTAGATAATTCAAAACTATATACTCAACCTGAAGATGTTGCTTATTCGTTCAAAGAATTGAGCAAAGTGGGCAACCTTTTCACTGTAGCGGCAGCATTTGGAAATGTGCATGGAGTTTACAAACCCGGCAATGTAGAATTGCGTCCTGAAATATTAAATAACAGCCAGATCTATATACAAAAAGAATTAGGCACAGGCCCTAAACCTGTTTGGTTTGTATTTCATGGTGGCAGCGGATCTCCACAAAACCAGATCAGAGAAGCTATCGGTTACGGAGCTATTAAAATGAATATCGACACCGATCTGCAATGGGCTTTCTGGGAGGGTGTTTTAGAGAATTACAAAAAGAGTGAAGCTTATTTACAAGGTCAACTTGGTAATCCTGATGGAGCCGACAAACCGAACAAGAAATATTACGACCCCAGAGCATGGTTGCGCAAAGGCGAAGAATCATTTAGTAAACGATTAGAAATTGCTTTTGATGATTTAAATTGTATCAATCGTAATGCATAAATTTTAAAGAAAAGAATTAAAACCTTCCATTTTATGGAAGGTTTTTTTATACAAATCTTACTTCAAAAAAAGAGACGGCCCAAATGCGACCCACGTATATTTTAACTACCCTTTTTAAAAACATAAATGAGATTATTATTTTGAAACGAATAGATTTTATACTTAAATTTAATTTGCAATGTTGATATAAATTATCGCTAAAAGCTTAAGAATTGTTTAAATAAAAAAATCAAATTTGGCAATATCGTTAAACAGGCAACTTTTATTAAATTAATTCCGTTACTATTCATAATAAAATAATTTATCAAAAAATAGAAAAATGAAAAATATTTATTGCATTTCTTGCATTGCTGTAATTATTCTTTTTACAATATCTTGTAGTAAAGGCAGTAGCACAGGAGGCGGTGGTGGAGGCGGTACTGCTGTTGATTGCAACACGGTTGCCAATAAAGCTTTTACAGCAGATATTAATCCAATTATACAAGGTAGGTGTAATGTTGCCGGATGCCATGCCAGCGGAAGTACCAATGGCCCCGGGCCTTTAACAAACTATGCCCAGGTTTTTGCAGCCCGTAGTCTAATCAGAACATCCGTATCGTCTGGCAGTATGCCCAAAAATGGTACCCTTACAGCTGATCAAAAAAACTCCATTATTTGCTGGATTGATGGTGGAGCTCCCAATAATTAATTTTTCTTAACTCCGGATTTTTTAAGCAAATACAAGCAGAATTTATTGATTTTAGATGAATTTTTGCCAAAAACAACGCTTAATTTCAAACCTTAAACTTCTATATATTTGTAGTTCAACAAGTAACTATGTCGAAACATATAGAAGATTTTGATGCTAATCTGGCCGGAGAAGATGGTAAAACTGAAGAAACAAAATCAAGTTGGTTTAAGCGTATCAAAAAAGGTATTAATACCAAAACTTCAGAGAAGAAGGAAACCCCTGAAGGTCTTTGGGTAAAATGTCCAGATTGTAATCATATTGACACCATGAATGATCTTAGGGAGCATTTATTTGTCTGCCCGAAATGCAACTTCCACCATCGTATCAATAGCACCGAATACTATGAATTGTTATTTGATAACAGCGAATACACTGAATTATTTGAAAATATAAGAAGTAAAGATTTCCTTGAATTCACCGACCTTAAGCCTTACCAAAAACGATTAGAAGACACCTGGAGCAAAACAGATCTGAAAGATTCGATGCGGGTTGCTGTAGGTAAAGTGGGTACACATGATATCGTCATTGCTTGTATGGATTTTGAATTCATTGGCGGTTCTCTTGGAAGTGTAATGGGAGAAAAATTTTCCAGAGCTGTAGATCATTGTCTGCAAAATAAGATGCCTTATATGGTCATCAGTAAAAGCGGCGGGGCCAGAATGATGGAAAGTGCTTTCTCTTTAATGCAATTAGCAAAAACTAGTGGGAAGCTTTCACAATTGAGCGATGCTAAACTTCCATATATTTCGCTCTTAACAGACCCTACATTTGGTGGCATCTCTGCGTCATTTGGTATGCTTGGTGACTTGAATATTGCTGAACCAAATGCTCTGATAGGCTTTGCAGGACCAAGAGTTATCAAAGAAACTATTAAAAAAGATCTACCTGAAGGGTTTCAGCGCAGTGAATTTATTCTTGAGCATGGCTTTTTAGATTTCATTGTTGAAAGAAATGCTTTGAAAGAAAAATTGACAACTGTTTTAACACATTTCAAAAATTAAATAGTGTTTCATGACAATATACATTGTTATGAATCATTAAGTATTTCCTTCTTACTTTCTCAATGGCAGAATTAAAAAACAGACAGGCATATCATGAATTTTTCATCGATTCAAAGTATGAAGCGGGAATGGTATTGCTTGGTACAGAAGTAAAATCTTTACGTGAAGGTAGAGCCAGTTTCAATGATAGTTATTGTTTATTTAATAAAGGAGAGATATGGCTAAAGTCGTTGCATATTGCCGAATATTCTCATGGCAATAAAAACAACCATGATCCATTGCGAGATAGAAAATTACTGCTTGAAAAAAAGGAGATTAAAAAAATAGAAGGAAAACTAAAAGAAAAAGGCTTTACCATTATTCCACTTAGGATATTTTTTAATGACAAACGTTTTGCTAAATTAGAAATAGGCCTTGCAAAAGGCAAAAAACTACACGACAAAAGGGATAGTATCAAGAAAAAAGATGTAGAAAGAGAGATAAAACGTTTTTTAAAATAACAGGTGTGTACAACTTCCTTCTAGCTTAAAATTTGTTTTTCCGATATTACAAATGCATGAAAAAAATTCTGTTCACCTTTTTATTATTTTCTACTCTTGATAGCAACTCACAATCAGTATTTGGCTATTGGTATGGCAATGCAAATGTAAAAAGTAATAATTCTGCTAATAATTACCTTGTTGAAATGGTATTGCAACCGGAAAAGAATTATGTAAAAGGGATTTTGAATTATTATTTTAAAAACACTTACCGAAGTGTAAAAGTGCAGGGTAATTATAATTCAACAACCAGATTGTTAAGCTTGTATAATATACCTGTAACGTACCATGGTTCCATCGCCAACTTTGAAGTGGATTGCAATATGAATCTGCTGGCGACTTTACGGGTTTCAAAATTGTCTTCCAATCTTGTTGGTTCATTTAGAAGCCTCCCGGATTACAGATATACTTGTCCTGATATTAATTTTGATCTGGTAATGAATGCTGATGTAAGCAAAAAGGATTCAGTTTTAAAAGCTATTAGTGAGTATAAAGAAAGCTTTCAGGTTTGGCAACCGTCAGTTGCTGATTCATTAGTTGCTGTTAATATTGTACCACGAAAAGTAATTAATTATGTAGTAGAAGAAGATTTCAAGAAGCGACAGAAAGAGGTTATTAATGAAATAGAAGTAGAGTCTGACTCACTACGATTGGATGTGTATGATAATGGAGAAGTAGATGGCGATATAATTTCTGTTTTTTATAATGATGGATTGATTCTTAACAGCCAAAAACTTACACACAAATCAATACGCATAGATGTAGTGCTTGACAGTTCAAAAGAATATAATGAAGTGTCAATGTATGCGGAAAACCTTGGGTTAATACCTCCAAACACTGCGTTGATTATAGTCAATGATGGAAAAAACAAATTCAACCTTCGTTTGTCAAGTAACCTTGAAAAAAGTGCTACGATTAGAATCCGAAGAAAAAAGACAATAAATTAATTATGGCCTTTTATATAAAAGGCTTAAAAGAAATAAAATTACAAATGCGCCAATAGCACCAGTAATAATTGAATTGATTATTGCTCCCCCTCCTATAGTTATATTTAGTTTACCTAATAACCAACTACCCACAAAACTTCCAAGAATACCTACAATAATATTAACAGGCAAACTTAAACCGCTACCGCTAAATAGTATACTCCCTAACCAACCGGCTATAGCACCAATCAGTAATACAATAATAATTGCTTCTAATGTCATAAATTTTAGTTTTTGTACTACAATCTAATCTTCTTAAAACAATTCCTGTTGTTTATTATCTTCCTTACCGATAACCCACTCCATTTCAGTTGATTTACTAAAGTCAGCTAGTTTGGCACCAACAGTTCTATAACCCGTTATATCTGCAATTTTAGCAATCTTAATTTTCCCTTTACGTATTTGAGCTCCTCTGCCTTGTTGCATTGCAAGTACAGGTTCATCCATTGTAGTGACTGCTTCTACATAATTTCCTTCACCATCTTTAATAAATGAAAATTTGCTTTTCAGGGTCGTTGTTTCAATTTTGAAACGTTTTGCCATGAATTGTTTTGCTTTCATATCTACATAGACAGCAGAAATTATTTTCTCAGGATTGAATTTTTCTATTGCAATGAGCTTTTCAGGATCTAATTTCTGTGTAAGTTCCTGATCAGTTATTTCATAATTACCATCTCGATAAATCACTAAAATATTTTCATCTGCATCAAACATTCCAAGGTATTCTCCTTTCTCATCAGTATTTAATCTGCCAAACTGATCATCATACCATAATTTCTTTCCGGCAATAGTAGATACACCGGCTTCTTTCAATTTTACTGATTTAATAGGGTATTTCGTTACTGTATTACCCATGCTTGCTCTACCTTTTATTTCAAGATCTGAAAATCCGAATTCAAACTCTTTGATCCTTGCCTTGCTGGAAGGCATTAATTTTATATTCACTAATTCAGCCTCTGCATTAGGATTGACGGAAAAGTAGTGCACTTTACTTTTTTCGTCTCCTTTAGTAAGATCGTATTCCTTATCTCTGGTGACACCTGTAACATTAAATCGTTTTGCAAAACTCTTACCAGTCTTTCCATCACTATAAATCATATTATAGGTAGTACGGTCGTCATTTTTCTGAAATACAGCAACATGCAATATTTCTTTTCCGATAAAGGTTTTATCAGAAACTTTCACCACTTTCATAATCCCACGTCTTGAAAAAGCAATGATATCATCCAGATCAGAACATTCGAATAAAAATTCATCTTTCTTTAAACCAGTCCCAATAAATCCTTCTTCTTTGTTGACATATAATTTGGTATTAGCTATGGCTACATGTTTGGCCTCAATCACTTCAAATTCTTTCACCTCTGTTCTTCTCTCCCGCCCTTTTCCATATTTCTTCAACAAATTCTCAAAATAGGCCACTGCAAAATCGATAAGATTATTGAGATCATGTTTTACTTGTTTGATATCAGCTTCTAATCCTTTTATTTGATCGTTCAAATCATCAATATCCAATTTATAAATACGACGAACTGGTTTTTCAGTTAGTTTTATTATATCTTCTCTGGTAATATCCCTTTTTAAATGCTTCTTGAAAGGAATGAAAGCTTTATCAATTGCTTCCAACACTTTATCCCAAGTCTCATGTTTCTTTTCTAATTCTTTGTATATTTTTTCTTCAAAGAATATTTTCTCCAATGAAGTATAATGCCATTTCTCTTGTAACTCTCCTAGTTTAATGTTTAATTCTTGCTCCAGCAGATCTTTCGTCTTATCAACAGATAGTCGAAGCAAATCTTGTACGCCTAAGAACTGTGGTTTGTGGTCAACAATCACACAGGCATTTGGCGAAATAGATGTTTCACAATCAGTGAATTTGTATAATGCATCAATTGTAATATCCGGAGAAATACCTGGAGCCAGATCAACTTGAATTTCTACTTCTGCAGCTGTATTATCCGTTACTTTTTTGATTTTTATTTTTCCCTGATCGTTTGCTTTTACAATTGATTCCATCAACTGTGTGGTTGTTACTCCATAAGGGACACTTTTGATAGCTAATGTTTTTTTATCAACTTCTTCGATATGGGCTCTTACTTTTACCTTCCCACCTCTTTTTCCCTGATTATAATCCGTTACATCGATCATGCCACCAGTAAGAAAATCAGGATACAATTCAACTTTTCTGCCTTTTAGGTATTTTATTGAAGCATCAATTATTTCGCAAAAATTGTGTGGAAGTATTTTGGTAGATAATCCTACTGCAATTCCATCTGCACCTTGGGCTAATAAAAGTGGAAACTTCATAGGTAATGTAACTGGCTCATTTTTTCTTCCATCATAACTCAACTGCCAATCAGTTGTTTTTGCATTGAAGGCAACTTCCAATGCAAATTTGCTGAGCCTTGCTTCAATATATCTTGGAGCGGCTGCATCATCCCCGGTCCTTACATCACCCCAGTTACCTTGCGTTTCAATCAACAAGTCTTTTTGACCCATATTCACTAACGCATCACCAATACTTGCATCTCCATGTGGATGATACTGCATGGCTTGTCCGATTATATTTGCCACTTTATTAAAACGACCATCATCCATTTCTTTCATGGCATGAAGGATACGTCTTTGTACCGGTTTCAATCCGTCTTCCAAAGCTGGAACTGCTCTTTCAAGAATCACATAAGAAGCATAATCGAGGAACCATGTTTTATACTGACCATGTAATCCGGTATCAATATTTTTAACGTCAGTCGTTTTTGATTTTTTCTTTGCACTCATTTTTATTACTTTCCAATTATTCCTAAATGTGTGTATTTAAACCCTTCTTCAGTCTTTAATCCATAACCGAACATTCGATCCATAGATGAATGACCAAATAGTACTATGCCAATTATTTGAATTAAGAAATTCGGTAACAATAATCCTGCTATGAAAACTGAAACAGCCACTCCTTTGTGATGAAATAAATTATAACATGCAGCTCCAATTTTATTCCCACCGAAATATCCAAACATACTGATATCTGGTCCAAAAATTAAAATCAGATACCACCACCAGGCTACATTGAAATAACTCAATATATAAATGCACAGACCAAGCATTGCAGCTTCTTCAAGTTTAATTATATTTTTCATTTTATTCATTTATTGCTGCAGCATCATTCACTTCTACATGTTTACCGTTCCCTAATTTCACATCAAAGTCTTTCCAGCCTTTTTCAATATCTCCAGTCACTTCAATTTTTCCTTCATTTATAAGCACTTTAATACGCCACTCTATAAAAACATCTCCTGTCTTTACTTTCATTCTGTGTAAGGTATTGCTAACTAATCGCCATGCTTTTTGCCATTCAGTTGTTAGATTCTTAATAATTTCATCATCATAAAAATTTTCCTCTTTACCAATGATCTTTTTACCGCCTTCCAAAATTCTTACAATATTATTCTCCTCGCAAAGTTTCTTCCATTCATCGGGATCGATTTCAAATTCGCTAAGCGTAACAGGACGAGCCAGCTTTTTTGCCTTTATAAACTCAGATGGTTGTATCTCATTCAACCAGGATGGATAAAATATCTGACCTTTTTCATTTATAAAAGGAAGGTTATTCATATACAAAACCATTACCCTTCCCTGATAATTGTTAAGTTCACCAATAATTCTATAATAGCCGCATACATCATGCTGATTTTGCCCCATCCAAATCCATAATTGTTCTTCCTGATTTTCATCAAGCTTTATTTTTATCTGACTAATTGTTTCTCTGTCATCTACTTCATTAATTTCATTTTTGCTATAGTGTGAATGTTTAATCAGTTCCATCCACCAATTTGTTCTGGTCTGCCAACCTTCTGATGTATCAAGAGAAGTTAATGGTCCGACAGCATAATCATCACAGATCTGAATTACTTCTCCCGCCAATGTTTCATCTAACTCAATGACCTGTTTCATCAGGTCAATTTCATTTTCATTAAAAACAATATGTATCATTTTCTATAATTTATTAGTAGGTTGTATTATATAATAAACACAGGTTGTAAAAAAATTTCTTATAAACGGGATTGCTTTGATTACGAATCCTTGTCTTTTCGGTTTCCAACCAAATTTCCATTCATAAATAGGATTCAATAAATAATGTCTGTTATGTTTAATTGAATAGCCTTCTTTTTTACAAATTTTTTCAAATCGTTCTATACTGATTCCGGTTTCTTTGATTTCCATCATTTCTTCCACATTCTCTTTTCTATTCTTTAAAATAGCTTTATATATAAACTCAGGTAATAAATGAATATAAGGGAGCCTCGATATTTTTGATCTGCATATTTGCTGGTGACCACCAAACGGCATATACCATGGTGGAAAGCCAAAGAATACAATTCCATTTGGATTTAAAAAATTCTTCATCCAGCTAATCAACTTTGCCTGATCATGAATATGTTCTATTACATCTTTCAGAACAATAATATCGAACAATCCTTTAAAATCATTTTCAATATCGACCTTATAAATATCCTTCACCACAAAATGTAAATGTCCGCTTTCAATATCTTCCTTTAAATACATTTCTGCATTCACCACTCTTGTTGCATCTAACTCAACGCCTACACCAATACATCCTTTATTGATAAATGCCTTTAATACACCTCCTTCCCCACAACCTATTTCCAATACCCTCATGCCCCCTTTTATTGGAAACTTTTCTTCAATAAATGGTATCACATATTTTTCAGCGTTTAAAACCTGAATGTCAAAGTATCTTTTTCTATCTGCATGAAACTCAAACATCTATTTAATTAGCAATTAAGAATTAACAATTAGTAATTAAGCTTTTCCTGCTTTTGAAGAGTAAATAATGGCTGCCATTTTCTGATCCATAATTTCACTATCACTTAGTAATCTCAACCAATACATAGTTTCTCTTGCTTCTTTATATGCAATCTGTAATTTATTAATAAAATCTTTTCTTGAAGAACCACCTACTGCTTCTTTCGTATTTGCTCCAATTGAAGTTCCGCTTCTTAATAATTGCGAACACAATCCAATATCTACTTTTTCTTTTCTAAAATGCAGATATAGTTTTAAAATACGTAGCCCGAAATTATACGTTTTTGTAAGTATTATGTTTTCCTGTTTCACAGTTATATTAATTCTTAATTACTAATTGTTAATTCTTAATCAATGACAGGTGCGTCCAATTCCACTTTCAAATTACCAATAATAAACTCCTGCCTGTCTGGTGTATTTTTCCCCATATAAAATTCAAGCAAATCCTGAATATGTTCTCCTGCTTCCTGGCTCATCAAAGTCGTTTTCATCTCTTCTCCAATAAACCGACCGAATTCATCAGGAGATATTTCTCCCAACCCTTTGAAACGGGTGATCTCTGGTTTGCTTCCAAGTTTTTTTACAGCAATTTGTTTTTCTTCCTCACTATAACAGTAAATGGTTTCCTGTTTATTTCGAACACGGAACAAAGGGGTTTCAA
>JAHEMM010000003.1:108982-119174 GCA_024643655.1 Chitinophagaceae bacterium
CCTTTGAAACGGGTGATCTCTGGTTTGCTTCCAAGTTTTTTTACAGCAATTTGTTTTTCTTCCTCACTATAACAGTAAATGGTTTCCTGTTTATTTCGAACACGGAACAAAGGGGTTTCAAGTATATAAATATGATTATGTTTTACCAGGTCTGGGAAAAATTGCAAAAAGAACGTCATCAACAACAAACGAATATGCATTCCATCCACATCTGCATCTGTGGCAATGATAATTTTATTAAAACGCAATCCATCCATCCCCTCTTCGATGTTCAATGCATGTTGCAAAAGATTGAATTCTTCATTTTCATACACCACTTTTTTTGTCAACCCAAAGCAATTCAATGGCTTACCACGGAGACTAAATACCGCCTGCGTTTCTACATTTCTTGATTTGGTAATGGATCCACTTGCACTATCACCCTCAGTAATAAATATAGTGGAGGACATTTGCTTAGCAACAAAATCTTCTTTCCCTTTAGTAGGTGGTTCGTCATTCAAATGTATCCTGCAATCTCTTAGTTTCTTGTTATGAAGATTGGCTTTTTTAGCTCTTTCATTTGCCAGTTTTTTTATACCGGCCATATCCTTCCTTTCTCTTTCACTTTGTTCGATACGTTTTTTCAAGGCTTCTGCTGTAGAAGGGTTTTTATGTAAATAATTATCCAGTTCTTTTGATAAAAAATCTGTCATGAACTGCCGCATACTTGGGCCGCCAATATCAACATTGGCAGAACCAAGTTTTGTTTTTGTTTGGGATTCAAAAACTGGTTCTACCACTCTCACAGAAACTGCCGCAACAATTCCCGTTCTGATATCAGAAAAATCATAATCTTTTTTATAAAACTCACGAATTGTTTTTACATATGCTTCACGAAAAGCCTGATGGTGTGTGCCTCCTTGTGTTGTATGTTGTCCATTTACAAAACTGTAAATATCTTCACCATAGTCATTGGTATGTGAGATGGCCACTTCAATATCATTTCCTTTTAAGTGAATAATCGGATAACGAATCTCATCTTCGTTTGATTTACGTTGAAGCAAATCAAGTAACCCGTTCTTACTTATAAAGCTTTTTCCATTGTAAACAATTTTTAATCCAGCATTAAGAAAACAATAATTCCATATCTGATTTTCCAGAAACTCTGGATGAAATTTATAATTTTTGAACACAGATTCATCTGGAATAAATGTTACCAGCGTCCCATTCTCATCACCAGTTTTTGCTTCTTTATGTTCTTTAATTAAAACACCTCTTTCAAACTCAGCTGTCTTTTCTTTTCCTTCCCGTACAGCCGTCACTTTAAAGTAATTACTTAATGCGTTAACCGCCTTTGTACCAACCCCATTCAATCCAACTGATTTCTGAAACGCTTTGCTGTCGTACTTGGCACCGGTATTAATTTTACTTACAACATCCACTACCTTTCCTAAAGGAATACCTCTACCGAAATCCCGGATTGTTACTGTCTTTCCATCAATAGTCAGCTCTACGGTTTTTCCATGCCCCATTGTATATTCATCAATACAATTGTCCATAACTTCTTTTACCAACACATAAATGCCATCATCAGGCGAAGCGCCGTCGCCTAATTTACCAATATACATACCTGGCCGAAGACGGATATGTTCTTTCCAGTCGAGAGATTTTATACTGTCTTCGTCGTAATTAAAAAGGTCTGAGTTTTCTTTTTCTTTTGCCATTGCTCACAAATGTTTTTCAGAGATATTTTGTAATCATCTTTCTTTTATCTGAGCATCGTCCCATGCGTCGCACTATTGTACTTCATATCGCTATTCGGCAATTTAAAACCAAAATCAACACGTAAGGAATTTGCTCTTGCAGCTACTCTTTTAGAGAGCTTTAGGAAAGCAGGGCAAATATAACTAAACACCTTTAGGCCTAACTATTTAGAGTTATTCACAAGTGGGGAAAAGAAATCGTTTTCCTATAAAAAAACTAAATCTATAAAAAAAGACAAGTATTTATTTTTTCTTTTTCCTTGTCAACTTTTCCGCTGTCAATTCATCATTTTCCATTTCTTTTGCCACCACCCATTCATAATCTAATTGCCGTTTGGTAAGATTAGCAGCCACTACTTTAATCACAACTTTATCTCCCATCCGGAATTTTTTGCCACTGCGTCGGCCAATCAAACAATACTCCGTTTCTTCATGACGGAATTCATCATATTCCAATAAACTATTAATACTTACAAGCCCCTCACATTTATGTGCCACCGTTTCAACCCAGAAACCAAAACTGGCAACACCACTTATCACACCTTCAAAATCTTCACCCAGGTAATTCTTCATATATTGTACCTGCTTGTACTTATTCGATGCCCTTTCAGCTTCCATAGCTGCTCTTTCTCTTTCACTGGCATGCTTACATTTATCTTCCAGTTTTTTATCAGCCTGAATTTTATTATTTAACACATCAAATAAGATGCGGTGTACCATTACATCCGGATAACGACGGATTGGTGAGGTGAAATGGCAATAATGTTCAAATCCTAATCCATAGTGACCAATATTCTCAGATGTGTACTTTGCTTTCGACATAGTGCGAATGCCTAATTGCTCTAGAACATGCTGTTCGGGTCTTCCTTCCACATCTTTCAATAACTGATTAAAAGAAACTGCTATTGCTTCCGGCGATGATGTATCAAACTTATGGCCGAATTTTTTGGCAAAAGTGGAGAATGGTACTAATTTTTCTTCGTCCGGCTCATCATGTATCCGATATGGGAATGGCAATGGCTTACTATTCACTTTTATTTTAGAAATATTTTCTGCCACCGTTCTGTTGGCGAGTAGCATGAACTCTTCAATTAGTTTATGTGCTTCCTTACTTTCCTTAACCATGATACCGGTTGGATTTCCTTTTTCATCCAATGTAAACCTTACTTCTTGTGAAGAGAAATTAATAGCCCCATGATTAAATCTTGTTTTCCTGAACTGTTGTGCAATATCATTCAGAATTAATATCTCCTCAGCATGATCTCCAACCTTATTTTCAATAATAGTTTGCACTTCTTCATACGTAAATCGTCTGTCAGAATGAATCACTGTTTTTCCTAACCAATATTGTTTCACTTCACCTTTGGGAGAGATTTGAAATATAGCAGAGAAAGTAAGTTTGTCTTCTTTTGGTCGTAATGAACAAAGTACATTGGATATATGTTCCGGTAGCATCGGGTTTACTCTATCTGGTAAATAAACAGAAGTTGCTCTTTGATAGGCTTCTTTATCCAGGTCATTATCTGGTTCTACAAAATGACTTACATCGGCAATGTGAATACCAATTTCATAGTTACCGGTCTTTAGCTTTCGAAATGAAATGGCATCATCAAAATCTTTTGCATCTACCGGGTCGATTGTAATAGTAAAAATATCCCGAATGTCTTTTCGCTTTTTTATTTCATCAGCAGAAATCACATCCGGGATTCTTGCAGCTACTTCTAATGCTTCATCAGAAAATTTTAATGGGAATCCAGCTTCCAGTAAAATTTCTTTCATGGCTGCATCATTGCTATTTTCAGGATCTAATATATTCACTACTTCTCCAACCGGACGTTTGCCATTTTTATCCCACTCCAGCAAACGAACAACTACTCTGTCTTGCTCTGAAGCATTATGAATATTCGGTAATGGAATAAAAATATCAGGCATCGGTTTGTCGCCATCTGCAACAAAAAATGCAAACCCTTTACTTATCTGCAATCGCCCAACAAATTCAGTTCTTTTTCTTGATAATACATTTTTAACTATTCCCTGCATCCGCCGACCTCCTGTTTTCATTTCTTTAATGGCTACTTGTACCGTATCGCCATGCATAGCCGTATTAAAATCTGCCGGTCGAATCATGATATCTACATCCATCCCTTCAATGGTCACATATCCCATTCCCGATCTTGTAACATCCAATGTCCCTTTCAATATTTTTGCTGAAGTTTGTCGTTGTTTTGATCTTTCTTTCGTCTTCCGCTTCTTTGCGTTTTTTCTTCCCATACTATTTTGTATTCTATTGTTTTTTAAAATTTTGTATAAACCCGGTTACTAATGCATCAAATTTTGGCCCTTCAGTAAATAGGAAATGATGCTGAACCGGAATAACATAAAAAGGCAATTTCTCGATTGCTGTTTTAAAATTATCTAATCGTACTGCATCTTTTTCTGTTGTTAGTATTATTTTATTTGTTGTTGTTATTCTTTCAAATTTGTTTTTAATTTCATTCAGATCATCAATGGAGAAAATATGATGATCTGAAAATTCAAGCATTTGATAAGCACTGCAATGTTCTTCCAGCTTTTTTTGCAATGGTTGGGGATTAGCAATACCAGAAACTAGTAGTACTTCAGTTTGGTGATCTAACTTTAGTTTCTCATTCGTAAATATTTTATATAAGTCTCCATAAATAAGTGTTGTAAAAAAAAGGTGTTGATACAGTTGCAAGTTTAACTCTTTAGTTACCTTTTGCTTTTCTATTTCCGACAAATCAGGACTGCATTTCGTTACAACAACTATTTCAGCTCTTTTATGGCTGCTTTTCAGATCTCTTAGATCACCGGTTGGCAGATAAAAATCTTTAGTAAATAAATTATTATAATCTGTTAACAAAATATTCAATCCGGCTTTAATAGCTCTATGCTGAAAAGCATCATCCAGTATGATGACTTCCCTATCTGGATTGTCATGAAGCAATTGGGAAATAGCATCTAATCGTTCTTCCCCTACAGCAACCGGAACATCTGGAAATTTCAAGTGAAACTGCATCGGCTCATCACCAATATCCAAAGCTGTTGTTTTGTCATCGGCTAAGGCATAACCTTTAGTTTTTCTTTTATATCCCCTGCTTAAGGTTGCTATTTTGTATTTATCCTTCAACATTCTAATTAATAACTCTACCATTGGTGATTTACCCGTTCCACCTACTGAGAGATTTCCAACACATATCAATGGCATGCCAAAGCTGGCTGATTTAAATATATTCCTATCATAGCAAAAATTGCGAATTGCAATCCCAAGCCAGTACAATAAAGAGAACGGCAATAAGAGAATGCGAAAAGATTTCAGAAAATTATTTGAAAACATAAATAGTATGCGGAGTGATACAAAGGTCTAAAGGTACGTCAAAATGTTCCTTGTCTGCTATAGCATCAATGGGATCAAAATAGGAAAAACCAATCTTCAGGCATTCTTTTTTACAGTCTTTTATAAACTTATCATAAAACCCTTTGCCATAACCAACCCTAAAACCATATTTATCAAATGCCAAAAGCGGAATCAAAATCATATCCAATTCCTCTACCGGTAATACATCCCCTTCCATCGGCTCATAAATATTCAATTCATTTTTGATAAAGTCTGTTTCAGTATTCACAAGTACGGCAATCATTTCATTCAGCATGTTATCGACTCTTGGATAAGCCACCATTAAACCTGGATTTTTAAATTCCAGATAATCCGTTAATATATGTGTATTGGGTTCGTTATTTTCTTCAATTGGCCAATAAGAAAGTAAGTTTTCTATAAAAGGGAGTTTCGCTTTTTGAAATTGTATCAACAGTAAATCATCCAACTTTATCCTTTCTGCTGTTGTGAGTTCCTTTCTTTTTTCTTTATAAATTTTTCTTACTGCTTGTTTATTCATTCTACTCTGTCTTCTATGAATGTAGTAAAAACTGTGGTACCATAGTTACGTTCTGTTTTATAAAAAGGAAATAATTTGTAATTATTTCTTGGTGTATGTTCCAGCACAAACCAACCATTCTTTTTTAATAACTTTTTTTCGAATATTTTTTTGGGCAGATCATCAATATTGGTGAGGGCATAAGGTGGACCAGCGAAAATAAAATCATATTGCTCTGCAAAGTTATCAATAAACTTAAAAACATCCATTTTAATTATATTGATGTTTTCAATTCGTAATGTTTCTGCAGTTTTTTTTATGAATTCATACATCTTCAGATCTTTCTCAACTATAGTTAAATTGGAAACACCTCTAGATGCCAATTCATAACTAATACTTCCAGTCCCGCCAAATAGATCCAGCGATTTGATTTCTTCGAAATCCAAATTATTTTGTAACACATTGAATAAACCTTCTTTGGCAATATCTGTAGTTGGCCTGGTGTAAGGCATTTTATTCGGAGGATTGAATTTCCTTCCACCATGTTCGCCACCTATGATGCGCATTGAGCAAGGTCATTTAATGAAGTGAAAAAATGTGCCGGATGATCAGGTGTACTACCCCATGCTGCATTCCTGAAATCAATATGTATAAAGTATTGATATAGTTCCTTGTATAAAGAGGAGTTCTTATCAATTAATCCCGAAAGCTGCAAATTCACTTTTTCTCTCGATAAAGAAAACTGGTTGCAGATTTTGATCAAATAATACAACACATCTTCTGGCGTAGTGTATTCGTATGTCTGAGTAAGCAGAATATTATTATTTCCTGTTACAATCGCTACAAAATCCTCTTTTCTGAAATCTAGCATCACTGTTCCATTTATAGAAGATGAAATTGAATGACGAATACCCAGTGAATACTCATGCCAGAATCTTGCAGAGGGGAATTTATTTTGTATCCATTCTTGCAATTCCGTTGGTACAGCATAAATATTATTTATTTGCCAACCGGCAACAGGTTCTGTAATAATTGATGACTGGCCATGAATGCCATAAATAGAATTTAAAAAAGCAGCTGAATCATTATTTCGAATTGCATGTATCGGAATTAGGGCACTTGTACTAAAATCATATGACACTAATACTTCATAGAAAGAATGATTGAGGTCAGGATAGGCTTCGAATAAATTTGCCCATTCCTCAGGACTCCAGTTATCTATGGTTATATAAGCCATTCGATAAAAAATTGTAGCAGATTTATTGCTAATTGCAAAACAGCAGTGCCTCTTTCCTAATCTTATTGAAAGCACTTTCTGCTCATCACCAGTAGTTTCGGTATTTATGTTAAATAGTTGTTTCAAATGTTTGTTGTGTTGGATGCAATAATAACCAAAAATAATTATTATAAAAGTTTGGTAGATAAAAGGAGAAATGGGACTACAGAGACACCAAGGCAGGGCTAAATGGAGTTTTTCCTTTTAATTCTTTGTGACTAGCTGAATCTGTAGTTCAAATCTTAAAATCGTAGGTTTGCGCCTCCACAGCCATGAGTATTTCCGCCACAAATACCGATTTAAAAGTTACTACCTCAAACAGGCAGATATTGTCAATTGCTTTGCCAATTACGTTAGCCATGCTTGTTCCTCAGATCAATTTCTTAACTAATAATATATTTCTAGGGGGGCTTGGTGAAAAGGAATTAGGTATTGCGGCTATCACAGGCGTATTCTACCTAATCTTTGCTTTAGTAGGTAATGGACTCAATAGTGGATTACAAGCTTTAATTGCAAGACGTGCAGGCGAAGGCCGTCCTATTGAAATTGGGAAACTTACTGGACAAGCCGTTTGGATAGCAATGCTATTTGCATTGGCAAGTATTCTTATCACATACCTTATAGCCCCGTTTGTTTTACAAGCTACGCTTAGATCTGACGAAGTAGAAAAAACTGCTATTCATTTTCTAAAAATCAGAGCCTGGGGTATCCCATTTTTATACTTATTCTTATTGGGAAATGCTTTTTTGGTAGGATCAAATAATAGCCGTTACCTTAAATATGCATTTATCATTGAATCAGGAATTAATATTATTCTTGATTATACATTAATCTATGGACATTGGGGATTTCCAAAATTAGGATTCAATGGTGCTGCGGTAGCTTCTGTAATTGCAGAAATAGTAGCCTTACTAGTTGTAATACTTATTATTTATAAAAAGAAATTTGACAAACGGTTTGAATTGTTTGGTCATTTTAAGTTTAATAAATCATTAGCTGGGTTAGTATTTCGTCAATCATCACCACTGGTTATGCAATTTTTATTAAGCATTGTAGGATGGCTTATCTTTTTTATTTTGATTGAAAATACCGGTGAACATAATTTGGCTATTAGTAATACTATGCGAAACATTTTCGGTGTTTTTGGCATTTTTACCTGGGGATTTGCCAGTACAAGCAGTGCCATGGTTAGTAATATTATAGGGCAAAATAAAATTGATGATGTTCGTCAATTAATAAAAAAGATCATGTGGTTGACAATTGCTTTTAGTGCTTCATTATGTCTTTTACTCAATCTTATGCCTGCTTTTTTTCTTAGCATTTTTGGGCAAAATGAAGTATTTATAACAGATGCTATACCTGTTATTCGTATGGTTAGTATTGCAATCGTATTAATGGCAATTGCGACAGTATGGCTTAATGCTGTAACCGGAACTGGTAATACCAATATTAATTTGTTGATTGAGATTATCGCTATTTCGCTCTATTTAATATATGCCTGGTTTTCTATTAAGGTTTGGCATTTTTCATTAGCATGGGCCTGGAGCGTAGAATTATTATATTGGGGTATTATTTTTTTACTTTCCTACTTATATCTTAGCACTGATAAGTGGAAGCATAAAATTGTTTAACATTTAAACGCTGAATAAATACAATAAGTAATTTACTTTTATTAAACTTTATTTAATATACTGACTGCAGGTGCACCAATAACACCAGCTCTTTCAATATCTTTTTGTCTTTGTGGATCGCTCATCAATTCATTAAAAGTTTCAACACCCGGGGCTACAAAGATCATCGTCACATCATTCGGATTTTTAACAGAAGTGAAAAGACCCATTAATTGAACACCAGCCTCTGCACGGCCTTTTTCATCTTCATCAAACACCTTTTTCCATTCTTCAAAATTTTTTACTTCATGCTGTAGAATTACGGTGACCATTTTATTTTTTTAAAAAAGTTTATTTAATTACAGACTATTTGAAAATACTAAAAAAATTAATATCTCAATTCATTGAGTAAGTATTCATGCTTTAAAAAATTTAATTAATGCGTTTTAAATCCAAATCATGGAAATCAAAACTAAAATCAATATTTGGCGAAATGCCTTTCATTTTTATTGATTGAGCCTTGCCTTTTTCATCCAATGAGAACATTGCAAATGCATCGCAATTCATTGCCTGATATTCCCATTTAATAGCAAATGTATTTGCATTGTAAAATGCCATAGGTCCATTTAATTTTGGAGAACGATGACATTTCATCCACAATTGTTTATCTTTTAAGAAGACTTCCACTTTGCCAAACCACTTATCTTCATACATACCCAGAAAATCATCGGTATTTAGTTTTACATTTTTTACTGATGTAACTTTTTCCCATACTTTATTACTTACTTCATCTCCAGCCTCTTGATTTCTATTAATTACTTTTACATATTTTTCTACCCATCCAAAATCATTTAACCCCAAATAACTGTCCACAATCGTATTGGAAACAGCTGAAAAAAGTGCACCACCACCATTCTCTGTATTTGTTAATATAACAACACCTAAATTCAAATCAGGCATCATAATTACCTGTGAAAGCATTCCGGGTAATCCTCCTGTATGCTCCACTCTCATATTTCCTTTTATATCAGACAACCCAAATCCTAATCCATAACCATTAAAATGAGAATTATATCTGGGATTTTTGCTGGCAGGTAACACTGTGTGAATAGTCCACATTTCAGTATGACTTTCTGGTGATATTAATGTTGATTTAAAATCAATACCAAACTTGCCTTTGTTTAGGTGCATCATCATCCAATTAGTCATATCTGCAACATTTGAGAATATCCCACCTGCTGCACTACCCATTCCAATATTGTAAAAATCAATTGGCTTTATAGTTCCAGATGCAGTAGAATGTGGAAGTGCCAAATTGCTTTTGTCTTTCAATAAGCTACCTACAAATGTGTGATTCATTTGCAAAGGCTTTATAATACGGGTTTGAACAAATTCTTCATAACTCATTCCGCTGACCTTTGCTATAATTTCTCCGGCTACAATATATAATAAATTGTCATAGTCAAATTTGGTTCGAAAGGCAGAAACAGGTTTAAAATGTTGAAAGCTGGTCAATACATCTTGAATAGTAAAATCGGATCCGTCGGGAAAAAACATGAGATCGCCAACACCCAATCCCAAGCCGCTACGATGTGTTAGCAGATCCTGAATATTAAAATTTTCTGTAACATAGTCATTATACATTTTAAATGCAGGCAGATGGTCTTTTAC
>JAHEMM010000097.1 GCA_024643655.1 Chitinophagaceae bacterium
AAATATTCATGTATAGATTATCAATTGCACTTATTTTTTTTATTTGTCCTTTTACTAGTATGGCTCAAGTTCGGAGCTGTGTCGACAGACCAATCTCTAAAGGCGAAATGACTGGTGAGAGTGGCGTTTTTCAGGTAAACTCAAAATGGACAAATGGTTCGACCATTTCTGTAAAGTTAATCGGAGGAACTCCCATTGTGAGACAGAAAGTAGAGTATTATGCACATCAATGGGAAAATTATGCCAATATAAAATTTAATTTTATCAATAGTGGTAATGCAGATATTAGAGTTTCATTTAATAATGGCGGGTCATGGTCATATGCAGGTACGGATGCAAAAAATTTTAACCAGAATGAGCCGACAATGAATTACGGATGGTTTAATGACAATACAGCAGAAGAGGAATTTCGTAGTACCACTTTACATGAATTTGGACATGCTCTTGGCTTACTTCATGAACATAAATCACCTTTTAGCAAAATTAGATGGAACCTACAGAAGGTGTATGCCTATTACATGCAATCACAAGGATGGTCAAAAGAACAGGTAGATCAGCAGGTCATAAACCGTTACAGTGTTACAATGTCAAATAAGGATTATGACCCTGTTTCAATTATGCATTATCCAATTGATCCATCATTAACAATAGATAATTATTCAGTTGGATGGAATAACAATTTGTCGGCTGGAGATAAAGCATTAATTGCTGAATTATATCCCAAATTAAAAATAAAACCGTTTGATCCCGGAGCTCCAGTTATAACCGGTGGCGCTGCCAGTAGCAAAGTAGATAATTTTGATATTGAACATAATGTGTATGAAAATGGGAAGCTTGGTATGCGTATCAATGCCTCTTTTCAGATCTCTAATTCATTAAATAAAAGCTGTTTTTTAGGGGCCTATTTTTATATGGCAGACGGCCGGCCGTTGAAAGATATGGATAACTCTTACAGAACAACGACTGGAAATGTTTCTGTGGGGATAAGGATAACTCCTATTTACAATGTTTCAAACTTTACTAATCAACAGCTATTTCTTCCTTATGATGAATTACATATGAAAGACGGTAAGCATAGCCTTAAAGTAAGCATCTCCATCTTTGATAACCAAAATAGAGAAATTGCACAAAGTGGTGCCGCTTATTTTTCTTATCGAAAGGGAGCTATTTTTTCGAAGATTGAGAATGTGACAACATTTGACAATGAAAATAAGCGAATCATTGTTATGCCAAAGTTTTCTGTAGAAAATGCAAAGGGGCAAAGCTTTCAAGCTGTGACTTATGTATATTTTAAAAATGGAGCTCAGGTAACAGTTTATAATAATATTACCCGACAATATGAACCCATGGTTTTTTCGAATTATTTTGCTCCAAACTATGATAATACTACTTATAATTTTGGTTATTATAGTGATCTGTTTGTTTATATCCCTTACGGAGGATTTCCAATTTATAACCAAAAAACTTTTTACAAATTATATACTGCTTTTTTTAAAGACGGCAAACAGGTAGCAACGAGTGAATGGAAAGACTTTTATATCACTAAATAAATGACGTATTTAATAGTAAGATTTTGTATAATTTTTTGATGACCAAAGTAGTCCAATAAATACTTATTGGACTTTTAAGGTTTTAACTCAAATTGTAAATCATGAAAAGAATCAGCCTCCTACTTTTTATTTTCTTTTTATCAGGTAGTATTGTTCATGCACAAGTAAAAATTGGTGTCATTAATTCACAAGAAATTTTTGCGAAGTCTGATAAAGGAATTGCAATTCAGGATAAACTTGATATACTTTCAAAAAGGAAGCAAGATGAATTATCAGTAATGCAGGACGAAATAAAAAAACTTGAAAGCCAATTGATATCCCCTGCACTTAATGAATCATCCAGAGAAAAAAAAGCAATGGAGCTACAAACTCTTCGAACTAATTTAAAGCGAACAATTGAGGATGCACAAAGAGAGTTTCAATCGAATTCCCAAAAATCTTTAACGGATCTGGAAAAAGAAATAATGCCTATATTAATTAGCTATGGTAGGAATAATGGATTTACAGTGATTTATGATATTGACAGATCAGGTATCATTTATTATGATGAGGCAATTAATATCACCAAAGAAATCATAAAAATACTTAACCAATAATTGGACACTCTATTCGATAGCCCTTCACAATCTTCTTTTTTTATTTAAATCGCCATCTTAATTAAAAAGTTGTTTAATAATTGATATATATTAAATTCAATAGTGCTCAAAGTCACATAATCATTCCATCTATTCTACTAAATTTGTAATACATAGGTTGTTTCAAAAAACCTACCTATGTATTCGAACATTTTAATCATTTTTTCCTTATAATAACACATCTTAAATCAACTTAATTATGGATACTAACAAAACAACAATGAATGATGCTGCAAAATGCCCATTCAGCAGTGGTGCTATGAAACAGGCAGCAGGCCGTGGTCCTTCAAACCGTGACTGGTGGCCTAACATGCTTAATTTAAACATTCTTCGGCAACATAGTGAATTAGCTGACCCGATGGATAAGGATTTCAACTACGCTGAGGAATTTAAAAAACTAGATCTTGCTGCAGTAAAGAAAGATATTTATGAATTGATGACAACTTCACAGGACTGGTGGCCGGCAGACTACGGACATTATGGCCCTTTCTTTATTCGTATGGCCTGGCATAGTGCCGGTACGTATCGAATAAGTGATGGTCGTGGCGGTGGCGGTACAGGAGCACAACGTTTTGCCCCACTAAATAGCTGGCCAGATAATGCAAATCTTGATAAGGCTCGCCTTCTTCTATGGCCTATTAAACAGAAATACGGAAAAAGTATTTCCTGGGCAGATCTAATGATTCTTACCGGTAACTGTGCTCTTGAGTCGATGGGCTTCAAAACTTTTGGTTTTGGTGGCGGACGGGAAGATGTATGGCAACCTTTGGAAGATATTTACTGGGGTGGAGAAACTGAATGGTTAGGTGACAAACGCTATACTGGTGACCGTGAATTGGAGAATCCACTTGGCGCAGTTCAGATGGGATTAATTTATGTAAATCCAGAAGGGCCTAACGGCAATCCTGATCCGCTAAAAGCAGCTATTGACATACGAGAAACGTTTGGTCGCATGGCAATGAATGATGAAGAGACAGTAGCCTTGATTGCAGGAGGACATAGTTTCGGTAAAACACATGGGGCAGCAGATCCTGGAAAATATGTAGGAAGAGAACCCGCAGGTGCAAGTATGGAAGAACAAAGCCTGGGTTGGAAAAATACTTTCAATACTGGAAAGGGAGTTGATACCATTACCAGCGGACTGGAAGGTGCCTGGACCAGTACTCCGGCAAAATGGAGCAATGACTTTTTTGATAATCTTTTTAAATATGAATGGGAACTAACAAAAAGTCCGGCTGGTGCACATCAATGGAAGCCAAAAGATAATGGTGGTGCAGGAACAATTCCTGATGCACATGATGCAACAAAGAAACATGCACCTTTTATGCTTACTACCGACCTTGCTTTGCGTTTTGATCCTATTTATGGACCTATTTCGAAGCGGTTTCATGAAAACCCGTCGGAATTTGCTGATGCTTTTGCCAAAGCATGGTTTAAACTGACACACCGGGATATGGGACCTAAAGAACGTTATCTTGGTCCAGAAGTACCAAAAGAAGATCTACTCTGGCAAGACCCGGTACCAGCTGCTAATCATACACTTGTAAATGATACTGATATTTCTGCTTTAAAAGCCGCCGTTCTTGCTTCTGGTTTATCCGTTTCGCAATTGGTAACAACAGCTTGGGCATCTGCAGCTACTTATCGCAACTCCGATAAAAGAGGCGGCACTAATGGTGGTCGTCTTCGCCTTGCACCACAGAATAGCTGGGAAGTAAATAACCCTGCAGAGCTACAAAAAGTATTACAGATATTAGAAGGCATACAAAAAGATTTTAACAGCAAACAAGCAGGTGGTAAGATGATCTCGATGGCCGACCTGATAGTACTGGCAGGTTGTGCGGGTATAGAACAAGCAGCAAAAAATGCGGGACACACTATCAATGTTCCTTTCCATGCCGGAAGAGCTGACGCTTCGCAAGAACAAACAGATATCACTTCATTTGCCGCATTGGAGCCGGGAGCAGATGGTTTTCGTAACTATTTTAATCCGCAACACAAAGCAACTGCTGAAGAAATGCTGATAGACAAAGCACAATTACTAACGTTATCTGCACCGGAGATGACCGCATTGATTGGTGGTTTAAGGGTAATCAACACTAATTATGACCAATCGCAAAATGGTGTGTTTACCAATACTCCAGGCGCATTGAACAATGATTTTTTTGTACACTTACTTGACATGAATACTACATGGCAATCAAACTCAGATGCACAAAATGAATTTGAAGGAAAAGATCGTAAGACAGGTAATGTAAAATGGAAAGGTAATCGTGTTGATTTGATTTTTGGTTCCAATTCTGAACTTCGGGCACTTGCTGAAGTATATGCTTGTGCTGATAGTGAGGCTAAATTTGTAAAAGATTTTGTAGCTGCCTGGACAAAAGTGATGAACCTTGGACGTTTCTGATCTCAATAATAATTGTAGAACATGATATAAAAAAGCGACTTAGTAATAAGTCGCTTTTTGCTTACTTAACTTTATGATAATTTTAGAAAGTCACGTTGCTTAGTTGAATGCTATAATTTAATAAACATCCAATATGCTATATTTTGTTTCATTAAAGGCAAACTCATCCCCTTTCTTTTTTCCTTTCATAACAGTATAAATAGGTGACTTAACGGAAATGCCGATAAAGCTTTCGCTATTAATTTCCATTTTATCTGTAGGTACTGATATATAAAAATTTAAATGGTCAGTCATCACGATGGCACCAGGCTCTATTACAGAACTGACTATTGAGGGATCTAATGACTTAAGTTGATTCATTTCCATTCGAGAGAAAGTAAGTTCCTTTTCATAGTTGGCTAATAGCTCCATTTTGCCTGCATTACCACCTCCACCCTGACTGGCAGATTCTGTATTTGAAAACATATCTTTCTTCAAAGAGTTTACTCTGTTTTCAAAATTTTCAACCTCCTTGGTCTGTTGTTCCATACAAGCTTCAAACACTAGTTTTTTATTTACTGACATATATTTAATTGAGATGAATTAAAGATAAAGTATTTCCTCTACACTAATTAACGAAATACACCATAAGGTAAAAGAAAATATCTTTTTTTATCGATTCTATTTTCCAATGTATTGCTTTTTATTAAAATAATTTAAGCTTAAAATAAAAAAAATTAAAACCATTTATAGCCTAATTGCTAAAAGCTAGAGAGAGGAATGATATATTAAAAGTTTGAATACTCAAGACAACCTAACCTATGGTCTTTTATATTTGGACTAAAAAATATTAACCAAAAAATGATTTATTCGAGGTTTGAAAAATAGAATGTCAAAGATTGAATAGTTTTTTTTGGGGAAACATTATCACTGATTAACTTCTTGTAAGCAAATTTGAATTTTTACCGGTGAATCAATATCATAATCAGTTCTCGTAGTGATTAAAATCAATTAAATTGTTGCAATTAATTTGTTAATTGACAATTCAAAAAACCAACAGTTATGAAAAAAATATTAGTGCCAACTGACTTTTCAAAGAATGCAGAAAAAGCCCTTAACTATGCTGTACAATTAGCCAAAAAAACAGATGGAGAAATTTTTCTTATGCATACTGTTGAATCTAAGTTGACAGAAGAGGATGCTTTAAATGCTCGGGATAAATTGACTGAAACCGCAAAAAGCATTCAGGAAATTTCAAATATAATAGTAACTGAAAAGATTTTTTATGGTATTCCGCTTTATGCTATTGAAGATGCCATTAAATTATTTGAGATTGATCTTGTTGTTATGGGAACTTTAGGTAATGCCGCATTTAAAGAAAAAATTTTTGGTAGCAAAACGGCGAGTGTTATAGGACAAAGTCCTGTTCCTGTTTTAGCTATTCCGCTATTAGGAGAATGGAAGGCTCCCAACAAAATACTTGTTGCTATCAACAGTTTTAATGAAAAAGAAGCACATTTGCTTCCTGCCATAAAACTATGCAGGATATTTTCTGCCGCTTTACAAGTCTTCATCTTTACAGATACAGATGATGATTATGTAGAAGATTATGCAGAACACGAAAAAAATATAATTCTCTATAGAGATAAGCTAAAAGCAGTATATCAAGATGTAGAAATACATGCTGTACACCTTGCAGGCAAACGCTTTACAGAAAATGTAAAGAACTGGATTGCCAGCAATTCCATTGATATAATGGTCATGCTTACGCATAAGAAAAATATAATAGAAAAGCTATTTACAGGCAGTATGACGAAAAAAATGTCTTACCATATTGATATTCCGTTAATGGCGATTCCAGTGTAATATTTATATGAGAACATTTAAATTTAATTTTTCAGTCCGGTAGTGATTATTGAATCTTTAATGTTGATCCAAGTTTGCTCCAACCCTACTGTTTTTACCAATGCATTAATTATTTTAGCATTGTCGGGATGAAGCCGCACGCATCCATGAGAAGCTTTATTACCAAGTTTTGCAAAATTTCCCGGTGTTGTTCCGTGTATGGCATAACCGCCTTGTATAAAAATTGCATATGGCATATTGCCCAGTCCCTTATAATTACCACCTGGAAATTTGCGGGAAGTATATTTCGTTAATATCGGCCCGGCAGGTTGGCGGCTAATCAAAGGTGTTTCATGAGCACCGGCAGTACCTGTTGATACAAGAAAGCTATCTTTCAGCTCACCAATCAAATAGAGATATAATTTTTGTGATGTTTTATCTATTTCAAGATAAACCAGGCATTCTTTTTCTTTACAGTTAATCGTAGTCAGCGTATCTGTTGCCAAAAGAAAAGAGTCCACTACATTTATATTTTCCTTAATGTTGGCTTTTTCTTCAGGGGTGAAACCCGGCAATTTGGATATACCTTTTTTTAAAGTATCTAAATATTCCATTAAGTATGACTCTTGCAACCACACCCACTCCATTTTCATAAGCATCGTTTTTACTGAGTCTTCTCCGGGAATAAAAGTGGTGTCATCAAAAATATTACTAATTTCTAAAAAAGTATCAGGATTGCTTTGAATAACAGAATCTTTAAATGTTTCATATTTCAAACCGGTAAGTATATTTTTCTTTTTTTTGTTTTGGCAAGAATAAAATAAAATGAAAAGAGAACACATTAAAAGAATAGCAAAGTTTGCAAAGTATTTTATCATATTAAGTTTATCCTTTTTTTGTTTGCACAAAAGATAAGCAAAAGTTGATTAAAAGTAATAGGCGTCAATCTTGTAAACCTTATTCCCCTCAAAATTCGAATCTTAAAGCTTTCCTATAGAATCAAAAGGCATTTTCTGTAAATAACATACTATAAGGGATCAATCCTTAAATATAAGCGGTATTATTAACTGTGTATTTTGCCAAAAAAAAATCAGCACATTGAAAATAAATAAGCAGTATGGCTAAATAAATTTTTTAAATTGATTTTTGCTCCTGTATTTTGCTACAGCGTTACTAAATATAATAATCATCCATGCTTCCTCAATCAACCTATTTTACAAAACAACGAGTTATAGTTGGGTTCATTATTTTACTTCTAACAATTTATTATACGAATCTTGCTAAACGTCATGGTGTAGATTTTGATGTTTTTTTGCATGCCGGCTATAAGCTTGGATTAGATCAAAACATATACCAACCCCCTTTATATAAAGGTTTTCAATATTATTATAGTCCGTTATGGGCATTGTTTTTAATGCCATTTTCATCTTTCCCTTACTTTATAACAGAGTTTTTTTGGCTACTCTTATCATGCTGCCTGATAATTAGATTATGGCATTTAAGTAAGTTGTATTTTACTACTTCTGTACTTACTGCAAAAAATTATACAATTTGGTTTTGGGCGGTATTTTTCTTTAGTATCCGATTTATATTGGACAATTTTACACAGGCACAAATGAGTATTTTTTTATTGTGGAGTACATTTGAAGCCTTCCATTTGTTTACCCGGAAAAAGATTGTTACAGGAGCTATTTTATTAGCCTTTGCCATTAATGTAAAAATTATGCCTGTAATTTTCTTGCCTTATCTTTTTTACCGGAAAAAATGGAAAGAAGGTTTATTGGTCATCGTTTTTTATTTAGTGCTCCTATATGTACCTGCTATTTTTATTGGATGGGAATACAACAATTTTTTACTTGCAGAATGGTGGAAAATAATTAACCCGGGCAATACTGAACATTTTTTGGAAACAACTTTAGGTCCGCATAGTTTGGGGGCCTTGTTATCGGTACTATTAACTGATACAACTGGTGAAATGGCTATTAAAAGAAATGTCATCAATCTTCCAGTAGAGCAGGTAATAGTAATTATAAATCTAGCAAGGTTCATTTTAGTAGGCATTACACTTGCTTTCTTAGGTAGTTTGCCCTTTAAAAAAAGTAAAAACAGTTTACATCAATTTTGGGAAATGAGTTATTTGTTTTTGGTAACACCTATTTTATTTCCGCATATTCTTATATATGCGTTTATTTATATCTGTCCAATGATATTGTATTGTTTATATTTCTTTATAGTACAAAGACAACAAGGAAAACATATTAATAAATTTATACTCTGCTTATTTATACTCTGCGGCTTGTTATTTTCACCATTAATTGGTACAGATATTATTGGCGAATATGCTTTTCATTTTACACAGCATTTCAGGCTTTTAACTATTGCCACTTTATTATTAATCCCAATTGGATTTTATTGCCATCCAAGAAAGTTAGAAAAAACTGGGTAGTTTTCTTTTATGTAAAATGGAGCGTTGTGATAGTAACTTAATAGTATTATTTCAGCCTGGCTAAAAATACTTCTTTAAATTATTGCCTCTTACCTTCGCAGGGAGACAATGGCCAAGAATAAAAAATTTACGATTATACTGGTTCTGGGAATGATAACCGCCATTGGGCCGTTTTCAATTGATATGTACCTGCCTGCATTTGCTAATATAGCGGCAGACCTGCATACGTCGGTAGCGCATATATCAATGTCGCTTTCCAGTTTTTTTATTGGAATAAGTGTAGGTCAGTTTATTTATGGCCCCCTACTAGATAGATACGGCAGAAAAAAGCCACTGTTTGTTGGTCTTGTTATTTACTTACTTACTTCTGTCGCTTGTGTATTTGTACAAAGCGCCGATATGCTGATTGGTCTGCGGTTTATACAAGCTCTGGGCAGTTGCGCTGGTATGGTTGCGGCCAGAGCCATGATAAGAGATCTATTCTCAGTAAAGGATAATGCAAAAGTATTTTCGAAACTGATGTTGGTGGTAGCTGTTTCACCCATTATTGCACCTACGCTGGGTGGGTTTGTAACGGCAGCATTTGGCTGGCATTATGTATTTGTGATACTTACAGTAATGGCATTGGTAAATATTGTGGCAGTACATTATGGTTTGCCGGAGACACAGCCACCTGATCAGCACTATTCGTTAAAACCGGGTGCTATTACAAAAAAGTTTCGGGGAGTGTTGAAGGAACCTCAGTTTCTCACTTATGCCCTTACAGGTGCAGTGGCGGCAGCGGGATTGTATGCATATATAGCTGGTTCGCCTTCGGTTTTCCTGGAGTTATATAAAGTATCGGAGAAAACATACGGTCTCATCTTTGCGCTGATAGCCAGTGGGCTGATCATTGCTTCGCAGATCAACAGTCGTCTGTTGCGAAAATACACCAGTGAGCAGATTATTCCGGTGGCCTTGTTTTTTCAGAGTCTGGCAGGTATTGGTTTGTTTGTGGGTTCGCTGATAGGTGGCATGCATGTGCTGTTGGTGATTGGTTTTTTACTTTTTTACCTTAGCTGTCAGGGTTTTATTTTTCCTAACTCTTCTGCCCTTTCTATGGCGCCATTTGCCAAAAATGCCGGCAGCGCATCGGCTATGATGGGTGGTATTCAAATGGCGATAGGTGCTACAACGTCTGCACTTGTTAGCATGTTTAGTAATGGCACTGTGCTACCCATGGCATCAGTAATGGTTTGCTGTGCGGTATGTAGTTTGCTTATTTTATTAACGGGTGTACGGATTATTAAATATAG
>JAHEMM010000098.1 GCA_024643655.1 Chitinophagaceae bacterium
CAAAAACAAAACAATATGAATATTAAAGTATGTGGCATTACAGAAATGAAACAATTACAACAGTTAGATGGATTGGCAATGGATTTTGCAGGAATGATTTTTTATAAAGACTCGCCAAGATATATTGGTGATAAACTTTTGAAGAATGATGTAAAAAAAGCTGACTTTGATTTGAAAAAAACGGGTGTGTTTGTAAACCCTGAAATGATTGATGTGTTGGATGCTATTGATGAATATGGTTTAGAAGTAGTACAATTACACGGTGATGAAAGCCCGGAAATGTGCGAAGACCTGAGTGCTGAAGTAGAAGTAATAAAAGTTTTTAGCATTAAAGACAATGCTGTTGATATTGATGAGCTGGTAGCCGACTATGATGCAGTATGTGATTATTATTTATTTGACAAAGCAACAGATTATAGTATCGGTGGTACCGGCGAACAATTCGACTGGAACATTTTAAAGAAAGCAAAAATTGAAAAGCCATTCTTTTTAAGTGGCGGCATTGCGGTTGAAGATGCTGCTAAACTAAAAGCATTTAAACATCCTGACTTTTTTGGTGTTGATATTAACAGCCGTTTTGAAACAGAACCCGGTGTAAAGGATATGGCGAAGTTGTTGCAGTTTAAGTTGGCGTTAAAGTAAAAGTATAGCAATGGAAGTATCATATCAAAAACCAAGCTCACAAGGTTACTATGGCTCCTTTGGTGGTGCATATATTCCGGAAATGCTGCATCGCAATGTCTCAGCACTGCGGACAAAGTATCTGGAAATAATTTATGAGGATGGTTTTCAAAATGAGTTTCAAGATTTGCTGCGGGATTTTGTGGGTAGACCAACTCCTTTGTATTTAGCAGAGCGGTTAAGTAATCAATTTGGAACAACAATCTATTTCAAAAGGGAAGACCTTTGCCATACAGGTGCACATAAAATTAATAATACAATCGGGCAGATATTGCTTGCACAACGGTTGGGTAAGAAAAGAATTATCGCAGAGACAGGTGCCGGTCAACATGGGGTAGCAACAGCTACCGTGTGTGCGTTAAAAGGTGTGGAATGCATTGTGTACATGGGCGAAAAAGATATTGAAAGACAGGCGCCGAATGTCGCAAGAATGAAAATGCTGGGAGCAACAGTAATTCCGGCGATGAGTGGCAGTAAGACTTTGAAAGATGCAACGAATGAAGCAATTCGGGATTGGATCAATCATCCGGATGACACCCATTATATTATTGGTAGCGTTGTCGGCCCCCATCCATATCCTGATATGGTGGCGAGGTTTCAAAGTGTGATAAGTGAAGAGATGCGAAAGCAATTGTTAGAAAAGACAGGCAGCGAATTACCAACACATGTAATGGCTTGTGTGGGCGGTGGCAGCAATGCTGCGGGAGCCTTTTATCATTACTTAGATGAACCTTCGGTACAGCTTATTGCTGTTGAAGCGGCTGGTCATGGAGTCAACAGTGGTTTGAGTGCAGCGACAACACAACTTGGCAAACCTGGAATTTTGCATGGTAGTAAAAGTTTGTTGATGCAAACAGAAGACGGGCAGGTTGTAGAGCCACATAGTATTTCTGCTGGATTGGATTATCCTGGGATAGGTCCACTGCATGCACATTTATTTAAAAGTGGCAGAGGAACTTTTTTAAGTGCTACAGATGATGAGGCATTGGCTGCGGCTTTTGAATTAGCAAAGCTGGAAGGAATTATTCCTGCTTTGGAAACAGCTCATGCTTTTTCCGCATTAAAGCAAATGAAATTTAAGAAAGAAGATGTGGTGGTGATTTGTTTAAGTGGGAGAGGGGATAAGGATCTTTCTACGTATATGGAAAATTTATAACCAGTTTAAACCACAGAGACACAAAGGCAGGGAGGAACTCAGTGAAAAACTCCGTGTATATCTCCGTGAACACAGTGTCTTCGTGGTTCAAAAAAAATATGAGCAGAATAAAGAAAGTCTTTGATGACAAAAGAAGTAAAGTATTAAATGTTTACTGCAC
Organism: Chitinophagaceae bacterium; assembly: GCA_024643655.1. Lineage (GTDB taxonomy): Bacteria > Bacteroidota > Bacteroidia > Chitinophagales > Chitinophagaceae > JJ008. The sequence goes on from JAHEMM010000098.1 coordinate 1,998, forward strand.
AGCCGGCTATCCCCAATTTAATTCTACCCTAGATGTAATGAAAGCCTTGCAGGAAAATGGTGCTGATATCATTGAACTGGGAATGCCTTACAGTGATCCATTAGCGGATGGTCCGGTAATTCAACAAAGCAGTTCCATTGCAATAGCAAATGGAATGACGATCGCTAATCTCTTTGAACAATTAACTGATTTCAGAAAGGTAATTTCTATACCGGTTATTTTAATGGGTTATATGAATCCAATTCTTCAATATGGGTTCGAAAAATTTTGTGCCGATGCTGCTGCTGTAGGAATAGATGGATTAATCTTACCTGATTTACCTGAATTTGAATTTGAGGCTGAATATGGAGCGATGATTAAGAAATATAATCTGGATTTTATTTTCCTTGTAACACCTGAAACATCGGATGAAAGAATTAAGCAATTGGATAGTTTAAGCACCGGATTTTTATATGCTGTGTCATCTTCTTCTACTACTGGCAGTGACAAAACCAATGCAAGTCCTGTTGCGTATTTAAAGAAGTTAAAAAGTCTTTTATTAAAAAATCCGGTTTTAGTAGGCTTTGGAATTAAGGATAAAGCTTCATATGAAGCTGTTTGTCAGCATGCTGACGGCGGAATAATCGGTAGCGCCTATATTAAAGCATTGGAAAACAGTACAGATGTTAATGCATCCACAAAATCCTTTCTTTCGTCAATTGTCGGTTGAATGACTTTCAATTTTGACTTTCAATAGTTAGATTTGCATGTGATTATATCAGAATACCCGTAATGAAAATCATTAAATAGATATGAAAAAATTATTCCTTCTTCTATTAATTAGCCCCTTGTTTGTTTTGGCGCAAAAGTCCGTCAATGGATTTACTATTGAAGGTAAGCTGGACGGAATTGCCGATGGAACAGAAATAAATTTGTATAAAAACGGAGATAATGCGTTATTGGCTACAACAAAAGTCGTAAAAACAAAATTTTTATTGAAAGGAACAGTGAATGAACCGATACTTTGTTTTATGAGTGTTGGTGAAAATAAGCCAATTGAAATATTCGTAGAAAGTGGAAAAATTTCTGTTAAAGGGAAAAAAATAAATCCATTGGAAGTAGAAGTTTCAGGATCTGAATCGAATAAAGAATTTTCAGGCTTTACAAAAGGATTTCTTCCACTTGTGAAAGAACTAAGTAGTTTGGCTACTAGAATAAACAATATGATGCCTGGTGAAGAAAGAGAGAAGTTGATGAAAACATATGAGGGGTCTCAGCAAAAAGTACAATCAGCCATTGATGAAATAGTTACCAAAAAACCTAATTCTATTGTTTCGGCTTTTATATTAAGTGTTACTTACGGCTTTAATGAGGATGTTTTAATTCTTGAAAATAGATTTAATAAATTAGATGCTGTTGTAAAGAATTCAGAGATGGGATTACAACTAGGAGATTTTATTACTAAGTCTAAAATAGGGTCAATCGGAACCGATGCTATTGATTTTTCGCAAACAGATACAGCTGGCAATGCAGTTACCCTTTCTTCTTTTAAAGGAAAATATGTATTGATTGATTTTTGGGCAAGTTGGTGCAGACCTTGTCGTCTTGAAAATCCAAATGTTGTAGAAAATTTTAATTATTTCAGGGATAAGAATTTTACTGTTTTAGGTGTGTCATTAGATGGTCCCGGGCAAAAAGATAATTGGATAAAAGCAATATATGATGATAGTTTGTCGTGGACTCATGTAAGTGATTTGCAATCATGGAATAATGCTGTTGCAAAATTGTACAATATATCCACTATCCCGCAAAATTATTTAGTTGATCCGAATGGTAAGATTGTTGCAAAAAATCTTCGTGGACCTGCTTTAAGGGAAAAACTTTGTGAATTGCTGGGATGTGAAACGAAAGCATTTTGATTTTTTATTAAAGATGATATTTAGCTTTAGATTAATTGGCATATTATCTATAGGTCAGATAATCAGTTGTGTAAATAGTTGACTTCTAATGGTAAGCTAAGTTCATATTTTTCCCGGCATTCTTTTTATGTAAAGTTTATTGATAGAATAATACTGGTGTCGCCAAATGCAATTTGATCTGAATAAAATTCTAGTCCTGAGATTCCTTAAGGATAAAAAATACTTTATGATTTGAAAGCCATGTTATTTTTTTCGTGTTACCGACCTTTAGAGCTTTCGAAAAAAACTTGAAGTCCTGTTGTTTTTTCTAATTCGGTTTTTAATCGCTGTACTTCAACTTTGTCGTTTGGTAACGGTTGAATTTTTATAATAACTCCACTTCCTTGTATTAAAAAATTTTTTATGGTTGGTGCGTCTTTTGAAGAGGAGCAAATTTTTTCTGCTTTTTCAAACACAGTACTTTGATATTGGTTGCCTGCACTGAACTTGTTATAATTTAATGCAAGAGGAAAAAGTATGATAGCGCAAATAAGCATAACTATTATAGTGCCTGTAAAAAACCATTTGGTTTTTTTATACTGCTTTGTCCCTAATAAGAAAAAAGTTAGCAGAGCAGAAAGAGTTACCCCAATAAAATTTGTAATGAAAAGTAAGAAGCTTCCGCTTGCCAAAATGAAATGGGTTTGTTCAAGCATTAAACCACATGTACAAAGTGGGGGAACTAATGCTACTGCGATCGCAAACCCAGCTAATACTGTTGAATATTCACTACGATAATATCCATAGGCACCAGCAGCTCCTGCTAAAAAGGCTATTCCAATATCTCTCAAGTCTGGTGAAGTTCTGATTAAAATTTGTTGATTAGGAGTCATATCGGGTAGGGTAAAACCAATAAGATATGACACCAAAAGCGATGCGATCACACCAAGAAAAATAATACCTAACATTCTTACTGACTGTATTTTCCAGCCTAAAGCAATGGCACCACCAAGTGCTATAATGGGCTGGCCAAGTGGAGCAATAATCATGGCGCCTATAATCGTTGCGGATGAATCTTCTGAAAGTCCAAGAGAAGCAATGCCAACACTTATAACAAGCATTATGGCAAAGGAACTTTGCCAGTCTTTTTTATAATGAAAAAAAAGACTGTTGAAGGCAGAAGTTCTTTCTTTAACCGGAATATCTTGAGAAAAAAAGTTCTTCTCGATATAAATGTCCTCTTCGTTTGGGTCTATGTGCACAAGTATAAATTGATTGTTGACTACGTATACAAAATGTTGTCGGTATTTTTTATTTGTTATTTAATGGAGGTACAACGAAATTATAATATTTATAAGCATTATCAATATGCTTCTGATTTTCTATATATCTGATTAATCAATTTATTAATATGTCACACCCGGTGCTTTATGTAAATAGGTTGAGCCGCTTAATTGGGATAAAATGAAATGAGCTACGTCAGACCTTGAAATCATTTTTGTCAATAAATAATTCCCCACATTGACTCCATGTTTATAAGTACTTCTTTTTTTTCCATTTGTAAGTTGACCCGGACGAACAATTGTCCAATTTAGTTTTGAGCTGCGGATTATATTTTCCTGCTTCGCTTTATCTATAAAATAGAAAAAAATAATAAAAGGGATAACAAAAAGTGTGTAATACAATCCAAGTTTAAATCTACTATCATTTATGCCTAGTGAAGTGATACAAATTAATCGATAAACATTATGCTTTTCCATGGCATTAACAATGTTCGTCGTTCCTCTTGATAGGATGGTTGTTTTTATAAAAAATTTTTTATGTCCTAAAGCAGATATTACTGTATCCTGTCCTTTTACAACTTCTTGTACTTTTTCAAAATCTAGAATATTGCCTTTTACTACTGTTAGATTCTGATGTACAATATTTAATTTTTGGGGATTTCTAACAAAAGCAGTCAGGCTGTGTCCTTGTTCTAAAGCTTGAGAAATAAGCTGATGGCCTGTTCCTCCGGTTCCTCCAATAATTAAAAGTTTCATACAATTTATTCTATTAATAAATATGATGTTAGTAATCCTTACAACTTCAAAGTATTTGTCAAGCTTTGCTTTTGCAAATACTATTGTCTTGTGTTCGGCTTAGTTTTTATTCTGGTTTTGGACCTTTTGAAGCAATAGTTCTCATCATGCCAGGAAACCAACGCTGCAACCAAACAAAAACTCTACCGTGGGTTGTGAAAACATAAGTTCTTCTTCGCTTAAGAATAGCCCTTACAATAACCTTCGCAGCTTTATCCGTTGGCCACATTAATTTTGATGGACGTGGATCTGGACGTTCGGGGTGCCAGACACCTTCATTATCAATTCTGGCAATCTCAGACACAACAAATCCAGGGTGTATAGTTGTACAACTTACACCAGTATCCTTTAATTCAACTTGCAATGTCAGACCAATTGAATGTACAGCAGCTTTTGAAGCACCATAAGCTCCAACAAAAGGATTAGGAAGATAAGCTGCAATACTGCCGATTAAACCAATACGACCTTGGTTTAGCTTCAAATGTGGCAGCGCATATTTTACCGTCAAAGCTAACCCGGTTACATTGCCTTGTAATTGCCTGTTCCATTCATTTGCAGACAAGTTATCTATACTTCCAAAAACCCCAAACCCAGCATTGGCCAAAGCAATATCTAAACGCCCCCAAGTGGTTATAATTTTTTGTACAGCATCTTCTATTGATTTTTCTTCCATAATATCAACTGGAACAACCAATGCCTCTCCACCTGAATTCCTGATCTCAAGGGCAATTGCTTCTAATAAGTCTTTACGTCTGGAAGAAAGCACTACTTTATATCCTAACCTTGCCCACTCAAAGGCCATAGCTTTGCCTATACCAGACGAAGCACCTGTTATCCAAACAATGTTTTCTTTTGTATTTGTCATTACGATTTTTATTTAGTTTTAATGTTCGATTTTCATATTGAATCACAACATACAATGTTTTGTATTTTGCTGGACATTCAATAAATATCAACTCCGAAACTACTGTCCAAAGTAATTACTAATGTACAGAATTTATTGTGTTGATGAGTTTCCTGATAGCTTTCCGTACATCGAGTCCGAACTCAACAGAGTTGAAGTTAACAACAAAAAGCTTTTAGTGAAACAGGAGTGCAACTTCTCGCAAAGGTTAAAGGCTATTGTATTAGGACGCATTTGTAATGTTAGAGAATATAGTTCTCAAATAAGCATATGAATTATCAATTGATATTTTTTATTTTTTGCTTGTAATAATTTCAAGTTATAAAGAGGAAATTGTCTTGCCTTGTGATAGGGGTTTTACGATTTTTATAGAAGAGAAGTACTCCATTTTTTAAAGGAAACGAAATATTATGATGTACAATAATTTTCTATAAACTACTTTTATTACCGAATCCGATCACTTATATCCTGTGAATTATGAAAAGCTGTGCAGCAACACTTCTTTATTGTTTAATATTATGCAATATAATTGCAGCTCAACAAGGGTCAAGCTGTTCTAACCCTATTCCAATTACTTTAGATGACGTTTTCAGGGATTACCCAATTTCCGGTTCTACAGGAGGAAATTTAGTATGTACCAGTACTGGGAATTCACCTATAACTTATTTTTCAGTTACTTCTAATAGCGCCGCAGATAATATTTTACTTAATATAACCGGACCGAATAGCTCTTCGGTTGAAGTCGCAATGTACAAAAGCGGTACATGTAACAACTCAAATCTGCAACCGGAATCTAGTATGTGTTTGTATGATGGTAATGGTCTTTGGGCGCCTGCTGAGACTTTTACAGTTGCTCCTAATACCACATACGTTTTAAGAATGAAAACTAGTACAACAGGGATTATCCGGATCTGTGGCAAGCATTATACACCTATTAATAATGATTGTTATGGTGCTAAAGAAATAGGTCCTCTTTTGGTATTTGACAATAATGCCTGCCATAAACCTGGTACAGGTATAACCCCGGGTCAGCTATGTGCGACCTCATTGGAAAATACAGCATTTTATACTTACACGGTTGAAACAACAGGCCCTACTACACTTTCAATAGAAAATGCTACCTGTGATAATGGCAGTGGTGCAAATTCTGTAGGGTTTCAGGTTGGATTTTTTACGGGTAGTTGTTCTTCGTTGTTTTATATTTATTGTTATGCCGGGTTTGGAAGTAATATTCAGATTTTAACCGGAACCTTAACTGCGGGAACTAAAATATATGTTGCTATCGATGGTATCGGGGGGTCTAACTGTGAATATGGTGTCAGAGCAATTAATTCAATGGTTCTGTCAGCGAGTATAAAAAATTTTACAGGATGGCATGCACCGGAAGGTAATATTCTGAATTGGGTAAGCTATTTTGAATCCAATAATGACCGTTTCGAAATTGAAAGAAGTGAAAATGGGATTGATTTTTTTACAATTGGCTCTGTAAAAGGTGAATTGAATTCAAATAGAGATAAAGCATATTCATTTGTAGATAAAAATCCTTCTATTAAAAGTCTTTATAGATTGAAACAGGTTGATATTAATGGGAAATCAAAATACTTTAATATTATAACTATTAATAGATCCGGGTTACCCAATATTGACCTGAAATTTCAAAACCCACTAACTGAGAACCTATTACTTAATATGCAAACAAATTTCAATGGGAAAGTAGGATTGAAAATTATTTCAATGACTGGTGTTATTTTATTAAATGAAAATTTATACTGTAAGAAAGGAGATAATCAATTCATTAAAAATATTTCTGCTCTACCTGCAGGTCAATACTTACTATCTGCCGAGGGAGAAAATGCCAGGACTTCCCAGATGATAATTAAAACTTCAGCCTCTCTCTATTAGTAAGAAAAATTTTGAATAAAAAAAGCCCCGCATATGCAGGGCTTTTTTTATGGGTCTTAATTATTAATTAGGACTTAAGACTATGCCATTTGAATTGTAATCACCGATTGTAACACGATATAAAAGCTTACTTTTAATCAACCCCGGCACTTTCACATTCAGAACTTCATCTTTATCCTTAATGATCATTCTTTTTTCTTCAGAAAATTTAACTCCCTCAATTGTAAACAATTGAATGATAGCTAAACCACTCACCGGAGCGTTGATCTTCAAATTAAAGCTTCCATTTACATAAGGATTAGGGAATGCATCCACATTTAGTTTATTTGATAATGCATTTCCTGATACAAGAGATGTAAGTGCATTGGGATTTATTGAAGCACAACGACCAACATTCCAACCAACAAAGACTTTACATTCGTCAAAGACTTCATTAACAGATGCAACAGCGGATGAAATTGCATCAATTGACACTCCATTTTCTTTACCGACAATGCCATCAGTATTTGCCAAAGCATTATTAGCAAGTGCAAACAAGCCAGCAACTGTTTTAGGTCCATCAATAGCATCTATGATAGCTTGACTAAATGTTCTGTATGTATACTCATTTGTTACACTTAGCAGATTGTATGGTGCTATTGGATTGTAATTACAAACACGAACTTTTGGATCTTTAGAACCACATCCATTTAGTGGATTGGCAGTTGCTAATTCTCCAGCTTGTAGCGTAAAGTTACCGAGTATTAAAGTATTAGAAACTCCCATATTTAATCCAAGTGTTATTGTTTGTGCTAGTAACACGTTTTTAATTCTACCACCACCAGGCGCAATTGAATTCGGTAAATTACATATACCAAAGTTACCGGCTGGTAATTCTTTAGCTGGTCCACCACCTGGCAACTTATCAATAATACACAGTATATCACCGGCATTGTTATTCATTATTACGGAGTGACCAGCCTGACCAACAGTCAATGTGTTGGACCAATTACCTAATGATTGGCCTATCAACCCAGCAGTAGAGTAACCACCATTTGTGCCATCACATGAAATTCCTCCAGCATTACCATAATAACCTTGTGTGTAAGTACAGAATGTTTCACAACATTTAACTCTTATTGTCTGAGTATATGTTTGTGTATTACCACAAGCATCAGTAGCTGTCCATGTTCTTGTAATGATCCTGTTAAATCCAGTAGTGCAACTTGCAGGGTCATCTGTAGACCCTGTTAATACAACAGCAGGAGTTCCACTACAGTTATCAGTAGCAGTAGGTGTTACAACTGCAGGTATTGGGTCATCACATTTAATGTCTACGCTTGGTGGAGGTGTTACAAATACAGGTTTAGTTACATCGATAGTATAAGTAAATGTCTGTGTACAGGTCTGTGTATTACCACA
>JAHEMM010000172.1 GCA_024643655.1 Chitinophagaceae bacterium
ACGGAACAACCGAAGTAGAAAAAATTCCTGCACAGGTTTGGCGATTGAACGAAAACAAAGTGGTAAAATCATTTATAAAAGATAAAGAAGTTGCTTCCATAAAATTAGATCCATTCAGAGAAACAGCAGATATTGATGAAACCAATAATAGCTGGAACACAATTTCAGCACCCTCTAAATTCACCATCTTCAAAGGAAGACAAGGTCCTGCCAGAGGTGCTGGTGGGCAAGAAGGAAATCCGATGCAGAAAGCACAGGAAAAGAAAGGATTTTAGGAAAGTTAATTAGTTGAATAGTTTATTAGTAATAAGTATGCGTTGCAGAAAACTGTAACGCATCTTTTTTTCATTTACTTACAGATTAGCCATCCCCTGTCTGGAGAGCCTGTTCCGTTAATTTCGGGAGGCAGAATATCTTACTAGAAATGACTCTTAAATGGGGTGAGTAATTAATGCTTAATTTTAAACATGACAAAAAAATCAATCTTACTTTTTCTGCTTTTTATTATTGCAGTATCTTCTTTTGCAGCAACAGTAGACACTGTCAGCATTTACAGTAAAGCCATGCAAAAAGAATTTAAATGCGTTGTGATAAAACCTACATTGGTCCAAGATGAATCTATTTCCTTGCCGGTAGTTTATTTATTACATGGATATAGCGGAAAGTATGATAACTGGATAAAAAATAATCCCGACTTAACATATTACGCTGACATTTTACAAATGATGATTGTTTGTCCCGATGGCGGCTATGGCAGTTGGTATATAGATAGCCCGTTGGATCCGGCTTACCAATTTGAAACTTATATAAGTAGTGAAGTACCAGAATTTATTGAATCACATTACTCCGTAATTAAAAAAAGAACAGGAAGAGCTATTACAGGTTTAAGTATGGGTGGGCATGGAGGTTTATTTCTTGGATTCAGGCATTCTGATTTTTATGGTGCCTGTGGTAGTACCAGCGGAGGTGTTGACCTACGTCCCTTTCCAAAAAACTGGGAAATCAGTAAACGAATCGGCGACCCGGCTCAATATCCTGACAACTGGGACAAGTATTCTGTTATTAATATTATTGAAGAAAAAAGAACCGATTCCCTGACTATCATTTTTGATTGCGGTACAGAAGATTTCTTTTACCAGGTAAACAGGAATTTACATGAGAAGATGCTGGAGTTAAAAATTCAGCATGATTATATAGAACGTCCGGGTGGACATACAGGTGGTTATTGGAGAAATTCTTTGCAATACCAGTTGTTATTTTTTAGCAACTACTTTAAATGGGCGAATAAACAAAAATAAAATGAAGGCATATGCGTTTAGAAAAGAAAGCATATGCGAAAATTATTTTCTATCACACTTTATTTCATCTGCTTTGTATCTTATCTGGTTTTCTCTTCATGTTCAAATAATAAGAAAAGCAATGAACTTATTAGAGAAATGGATGAAGCCCTAATTAGTTCAAATAAAATAATAGATCTTTCAACTCAGCAAATCTTAAGAGAGCTAAAAAATAAGACTACTGAACCTGCCACGATGGAAATAGCCAAAGTTTGGCTTCAAAAAGCCGAACAAATAACCGTATTGACTAGTGAATTATATACTTTACTTGAGGCTAATAAAAAAAATCTTATTAATGGGAAAGTAAACTTTGACTATTTTGAAGACCAACTGTATAAATACAAACAAAATATTCTAAATGTAGATTCAACCATTCGGCTAGAGTTTGAGGATAATAATGAATTCAAAAACAAAACTTCCTCCACTATCTCATCATTAGAAAGACTAACTTTTTTGCAAAACAATATTAAGATTATCGAAAATAAAATAACTGCATATTGCAATACTAAAGTAACAAATCCTGCTTTCATTTTTGATTACTATAGAGCAATTATATTTCAAAATAGTACAACCGTTAAAGCAGGAGAAGAACTCAAAATAGATGCAGGAATTGGCGCTTATAGTTGGTCAACAAATCCTGAAATCATAATAAATGGAAACAAAATAAATTTAAATGAAGGAGGGATTGCGGTTTACAAAATAAAAGCTCAAAATAAACCTGGAGATTATATCATTCCAATAAGAATTTCATATTATAATCAAACTACAGCAAAAAATGAATTTTATAATGGGCAAGTTAAATACACCGTCGTCAAACCTTGCGACCAATAATTATGGCTTTGGCAAATTACCTGTATTACCCGTTCTTACTTTTATAGTTTTCTTTCCGGAGTTTTCTTTTTCGTATTCTTTAATTTTTAATAAAGCAGGGTCGTTAGCTCTACGTAAAGAATCTGAAACTTGTATCCCCTTACTTATTTCTATTGGCCGAATATCATCCTCACCTGCCAGACTACCATCATCAATCTGTAATTTATTCATTACATAAGTTTCTGTTGCTTCTACCCTTCCCCAAACAGGATCATAGTAAAACCATTTACCATGTTTCATGGCTATTCCATCATTCTTTACCACTACCATTTCTTTTATTCTGGAGGGATCTTTCAAATCGTAAACAGGTACGGTATCAAATGAATTTGCAGGATCAATTGCCCGCCAGCTCTCTTCTCTTTCTAACCCACCATTGTATGTAAAGTATTGTTGCTTACCATGAAGTTTGCCCCAGCGATAATTCTCTTCTGCAATCTTTACGCCTTGTAGCGAAAATCGTTTCCAAACACCTTCCTTCTGGTCATTTTCAAAGTATCCTTGTGCCTCATATCCCCTTTCGCCACGCAAAT
>JAHEMM010000173.1 GCA_024643655.1 Chitinophagaceae bacterium
TCTTTTTTACAATTTGAATTTACAAATAGAATACCTGTTAATAATAAACTAAATATAAGTGTTGTAATTTTCATTATAAGGCTTTTTGTAATGAGAAATTTTTCTATAATCAGTTACAAATTACTACGCAACTTCAATCATAATTTTAATTTGCGACAAAGAGGGAAATGAGAAGGACGGAAAGAGAGTTAATTGCGATAAAAAAATCGCAATCTGAAGCGATATTTGAGCAATGAACTTTATATTTTATACGATAGTATAAAGTTGTTTTTAATCCAATTATAAGCGGGTATATTAATTTGTTTGTTGAATGACCTGTACATTCAGCCAATCTGTAAAGCGATGTATCCAGTTTTTTGAGGAAACTGAGCCCCTAAGGCCATGACCACCTTTCGTAAAAATATGTAATTCAGCCGGGCGTTTATTATTGATCCATAAATTATACAATTCAATACTATTCGAAGGGCTTGCTATCATGTCATCTGTTGCGCATGCAATAAAAGCAGGTGGTGTTGTGCCAGTAGGCGAATTGTAATCATTAGGATTGAACGTTGAATAGATAAACCCGGAAAAGTCGGGTATTATATCCACTTGCTCACTAAGCGATAGCCTGATGGCAAGTGCACCGCCGGCTGAAAAGCCAATGATGCCAATCTTGTTTTTATCTATATGATATTTATCGGTATTGTTCTTTACATACCGCATTGCTGTTTCTGCATCCCTGGTGGCTAAATTCAGTACATCCAAATTATTCTGTCTGAATTTTGGCATGTCCTTCATATTATTTATCATTTCCTCCCAGGGAGTTTCTGTATTACTTTTTACAAGTCTGTATTTAAGTACAAAAACGGCAACCCCTTTTTTATTCAATTCTCTGGCAACATTTATTCCTTCATGTTCAATATTTAATACACGGAAACCACCACCGGGGCAAATAATAATAGCAGTGCCATTTGCAGTGGAAGAATCTGCAGGGAAAAAGGTAAGAGTAGGCGTAGTAATATTATAAATTACTTTAAGTTTTATCGGAGTATTTGAAGTTTCTTTTTCAGTCCAGTTCCATGATTCTGAACCGGGTGCCGTTCCTTTATAAAGGTTGATTACTTCTTGTTGCGAAAATAAAATGGTCGAAAATAAAAGGAAAAAAATGGTAACTATATTATGTTTCATACTATTCAGTTGATTAATCAAAATAGCCATTATCTAATTTACAGCTTAAAATTTTTAAATACATTCTTAAAATGAGATTTCTTTTTCAATTATATCTTTAATTCGTCGAACAAAATGAAAAATTCCGTTGGAGGTTACTTTGAATTTGTCTTACTTTCATTTTGTAAACTCCAACGGAATTTTTTATTCGTAATGATTAATTTTCCTGAAATACATTATTAAATACATAATTAGCTACGTGTTTGCCCATCCCATCTCCAGCAACCATTGAATACCTGAAATTGAAGCCAGCAAAGATCCTTGAATTAAAAAAATCTGTTCCTGCCTGCGAAAAACTGGAATACGGACGAATGACTCCTGTACTTAACTGATCAAGACTAGTCATTGAAACAGACGTTTTATCAGTTTCAAAAAAGAGTTGCAAAGATTTTACTGCAGCAGCTCCTACCGTGGCATTCGGGTTAGGGTATTCCGGAATTGGCGGTGTTGGCGTGCCAAGGAGAACTGGATGTTTTATATCCGTCACATATGGTAACCAATCAGCGATTCCGGAAGTTTGTGGGTTATTATCATTTTCACCCAACCGGATTCCCGTTTCTGGCCGCCAGGTATAATAATGATATAACCCATCGAATGAAGTAAGAAATGCATCAAATATTGCAGTATTAGCAATGGCTAAGAACCTTGCTGTTCTCCAGGCATCTACTTTTTTATTTAAAATAGCTTCTCTGAAAAAACGATTCCAGATAGCTGTTGGACCTTCTTGCCAGAAGTTTGCAATTTCAGATTGATCGGCAGTGCGGGTAGAACCCACTCTGGCACCTAAAGTCTTGACTTCATTATAGTCTGCAGTATAAGCAGGAGAATTAACTGCAGGGGGTGGTGATGGTCTGAACTGGTCATTATTCATTCCGGCAAATGATCTCATTTGTGTCCAAATTGGTAGTCCACCATTATGTTGAGAAGGAGTAGCCGGATGATTGGATACTGTGAACCTGTATTCTCCAATAGCAGGTGATTGAGGGACATAAGGTAAATATACAGCCCGGGCTGTTACAAAATGGTCATCTGCACGGTTGGCCATAATGGCATCTGCCGCTGATTTGCCTAGCACAATACCTGCATCTTTTTCTGCGCCATCAGGTATTCCGGCAAGCGAAGTGGCATACCAGCCATCCCAATTATTTCCTGCTCCCTGCAATGGAAGCAACGGTGATGATGGAACTAATGTACCCAGGTACGCATTGAGATTTTTGAAAGTCCAGTAAGCCGCACTTGCAACGGCAGCATCCGGGTTTGCCATTTTATTTCTTGTGTTTAATAATGCATAAGGTTTATACTTCGGGATGATTGCATTCAATGCATCATAAACTGCGATCTGCGCCATTGTAGCATATCTTGAATGTATAGGTGGTGGACTTGGCGTAACACCGATAACCTTCATTACGTTTTCATTCCATTCCAGCACCATGTCATTTACAACATACCCTTTTGATTCAAATTTAATCTCATTTGTATTGGAGTTGCTGTTTTTTTCATAGAGAATATCATTTTTTTTCTC
>JAHEMM010000099.1 GCA_024643655.1 Chitinophagaceae bacterium
TTGCAAAATCTGCTGCAGGGTCAAAGGCACTGGCCAGATTAATTTCAAAAGCATAAGTTGGCTTCTTAATGTCTCTTTCATCATTATCAAAATAGGCAATAGCTCTATGTGCCACTAAATCATAAAGTGTAGGACGAAGATGACGAACATTTCCTTTTGTAATAATTGCATCAAAAGGTTCAAGCTTAGTTTGCTGGATTGCCTTTTCATTTTTTAAGGATTGTAAATAAAGTGCTCCTATTTTTTTATGAAAATCTTCGGCGTCCCAGGTTGCAATATCATTTTTTACAAAATCAATTGTTTTTGTACGGCTATAAAGCTTCCAACGGTTTTGTTGAAAATAATTCCAATACATCTCAGCTTGTAAGCTGCTTAATATAGATGTAACCGGTTCTTTACTAATCTTTATTTCCTTTTCTATTTCTTCTATTGAAAATACCTGATTATCCTCTCTGTTTTCATTTTGCAATCCGATTATATAAATCAACGATTTAATAACTTGTGCATCTTGTTTTTCTTTTTTTGCTAGTTCATATATTTTTTTTGTTTCTGTAAGTGCTGATTTAGGTAAGCCTTTATTTACAAACGCTTCTACAGTTTTCCATTCTTTTTCATAATTCTTAACAGGTCCCTGGCTATATATTTCTATGTTTAATAGATTAAAAATTATTAGCAACAGGAATATGGCTTTATTAAATTGACATTTCATTATTAAACATTTTATAATCTTTCAGTTTAGGACAAATTGTTTACGTAATAAGATGCCGACTGAAAAGAAATTTCATAACAAGGATTTTTATTTAGCAAGAAATAGGAAGTTACCGAATATTTCGTAGGCTTTTAGCTTCCTTTAACTTTTATTCAAAATAAAAAACAAGCAATTAAATGTTTCTGAAACCCTTTGTGAGAAAGGATTCCTGCAAATAGTTGCAGGTATAAATTCTAATGCACAAATCCTTTAACTTTTTTTTGCAATTTTTTTGGCATGATGGCATGAGTTTGGAAATTAAAGAATGAAATCATTAATTCATCATTTAAAACAAACATTATGAAAAAAATCTTTACACTTATTACTTCTTCACTGTTCTCATTATCGCTGCTGGCCTTTGATGGAAGCCGCCTGAGTATATCCGCAGTGACGAGTAGCCAGGAACTTAAAGTTGAAGTTGATGGCCGTAGTTTTTCAATGAAGGATAACAGTATTACATTAAGCTATCTTACCGAAGGCTATCATCAGGTAAAAGTTTATCGTGAAGCAAAAAGAAGAAATAAAAGCTTTGGTAGAAACGTAATTATTTACAGTAGTTCTGTTATGCTAAAAAGAGGATTTCATCTGGACATCACAATTAATCGTTTTGGTAAAGTATTAGTTGATGAACGCAGAATGGACATCAACGATGAGTGGTATACAGATCAGGACGACTATTATGACAGTGATAACGAAGGTTGGAACAATGGAAACAATAATGTAATGAATACCCGTGAATTTGAATCTGTAAAACAAACACTTCGTAAAGAATGGTTTGAAAATAACAGACTGACTTCCGCAAAGTACATCATTGAAAAAAGTAATTTTTCTTCCGCTCAGATAAAAGATATGATGTTGCTTTTTACGTTTGAAAATAACAGGTTGGAAATTGCAAAATCTGCATATCGTAAAACAGTAGATAAGCATAACTATTTTTTATTGGAAGATGCTTTGACTTTCAATAGTAGTAAAAATGAACTGGCCCGTTTTATCCGTGAATCTCGATAACTACAACTCGTACCAGAATTTTTTAAGATATTCTAACAAATGAGTTGAACCCTATAAAAAGATAGCCCTCCAAAACTTGGAGGGCTATTATTATTTAGAATGGTAGAAGTTCTTTATCGAATATTAAACTTACTTTTTTATAACTTCAGCCATCTTCATTCCAATATCTGCAGGACTGCTAACAACATGAATGCCACATTCGCTCATGATCTTCATTTTAGCTGCAGCGGTATCATCTGCACCACCAACAATTGCACCGGCATGGCCCATTCTACGACCCGGTGGAGCAGTTTGACCAGCGATAAAACCAACGACCGGTTTTTTATTTCCATTGGCTTTTATCCAATTGGCAGCTTCGGCTTCCATGCCGCCGCCTATTTCTCCAATCATTACAATAGCATCTGTTTCGGGATCATTCATTAATAATTCAATCGCATCTTTTGTTGTAGTGCCAATGATTGGGTCACCACCAATTCCAACTGCTGTTGAAATTCCAAGCCCTGCTTTTGCTACCTGATCTGCTGCTTCATAAGTAAGGGTGCCTGATTTTGAAACGATTCCAACACGACCTGGTTTAAAAATAAAACCAGGCATAATACCAACTTTACATTCATCAGAAGTAATTACTCCTGGGCAATTTGGTCCAACTAACCTTGTATTTTTCCCTTGTAAATAATTTTTTACGTTTACCATATCCTGAACGGGAATCCCTTCTGTAATACAAACTACCAGTTTTACCCCTGCATCTGCAGATTCCATAATAGCATCGGCTGCAAAAGCCGGAGGCACGAAAATGATACTTACGTCTGCACCAGTTTTTCTTACACAGTCAGCTACTGTATTAAAAACAGGTTTATCCAAATGTTTAGTACCTCCTTTTCCTGGGGTTACACCACCCACTATATTTGTCCCATATTCTATCATTTGTGTGGCATGAAAAGTGCCTTCTGTGCCTGTAAAACCCTGAACTAAAATTTTTGAATTCTTATTTACGAGAATACTCATGTTTATTGATTATAAGTTGCCGCAAAAGTAAGGGATTTGTGTGTTTTTACCTTCAAGGTCGATTATTCATCAGCCGGGGGTGGAATTAGAATTGGGGCATCCTTATCAAGCAATTCTTCCATATTTCTATCATTGGATATTTTCCCTTTTTCTTCCAGCATCCGCATATCCTTGGCATCTTGCAGAAAATCGGATGCAAAAATGAATTCATTTAATCTTTCATTCTTGCTGAAAATAATTTCTTTTTTATTTCCTTCCCACTCTTTATTGCCATGATACATATAAAGTATATAATTTCCTATTTCCATTACACTGTTCATGTCATGCGTATTGATAACAGTTGTAATGTTATATTCTTCAGTAATTTCTTTGATTAATCGGTCAATAACAAGAGATGTTTGCGGGTCAAGTCCGGAATTCGGTTCGTCGCAAAAAAGATATTTTGGGTTTAATACAATAGCTCTGGCTAATGCGACTCTTTTTTTCATTCCGCCACTAAGTTCAGATGGATATTTTTTATTAGCTCCTACTAAATTCACTCTGGCTAGTACTTCATTTACACGTTCCAATTTCTTTCGTATTGGATCTTTGGTAAACATATTGAGAGGAAACATAACATTTTCTTCTACTGTCTGACTATCAAATAATGCAGATCCTTGAAATAACATACCGATTTCTTTTCTGATTTCAGTTTTTTCGGAGCCTTTCATTGCTGTAAAATTTTCCCCCTGATATAAGACCTCACCAGCATTGGGTTCAAAAAGGCCAACCATGCATTTCATTAAAACGGTTTTTCCACTTCCACTTGAACCGATAATGAGGTTACATTGGCCTGCTTTCATTATTGCACTCACGTCTTCAATGACTGTTTTGTCGCCAAATGTTTTTTTTATGTTTTTTACTTCAATCATTATATTTATTGAGCTGTGGGTAAAAGCAAGGCTGATAAAATATAATCAGCAAATAATATCAAAATGCAACTTACCACTACAGCTTTGGTACTAGCTCTTCCTATTTCTAAAGCACCGCCCTTAACAAAGTATCCATAAAATGCTGGTACACTTGAAATAATAAAAGCAAAAACATAAGCTTTAATCAATGCAAAAATCACATTGAAAGGAACAAAAAATTCAAGTAATCCTTTGTCATAAATACTTCCGGAAATAATGCCAGATGCTACTCCTGCAAGGCGCCCTCCCCATATTCCTAACGCCATTGCAATAGCTACAAGTAATGGAATCATTAATAAGGCTGCTAAAATTTTAGGAAGAATAAGATATGTTTTTGTGTTAATGCCCATTATTTCTAATGCATCAATTTGTTCACTCACCCTCATATTTCCCAACTCACTGGCTATACGGCTTCCGGCGACACCTGCTAATACAATACAGACCAGCGTAGGTGCAAACTCAAGAATTACAGTATCTCTGACTATCTGAGCAATCGTGGAGGGTGGAATGAGCGGACTTACTAATTGATATGCTGTTTGTATGGTTGATACTGCTCCAATAAAAACAGATATGATAGCCACGATTCCTAAAGAACCAAAACCAATCTCTGTGCATTGATGTATTAGTTCTTTCCAATACATTTTTGCATTTTCAGGACGGGAAAACATTCCCTTGATCATCAAAAGGTACTGGCCAATGTCTTTAAATATGGTCATATAGTATGTAAAATACGATGATTTTTTTCCAGTGTTTCCAATTAATGTAGAAAACCTGCATTTCTTAACTAAATTCTACTTGTTTTTTTTAAATCTTTTCCACCATTTAGACCTTTTAACGATTTCTCCTGTAGGAGATTGACTTTTACTTTGTGCATCCACTACTGCAACGGTCGCCATGTTTATAATACTACGAACCGAACTTCCTAATTGTAGAATATGCACAGGCTTATTTAGTCCTAAAAGTATAGGACCAATTGCATCAGCTGTTTCCAGTTCTTTCAAAAGGTTGTAAGCAATATTTCCAGCAGCGAGGTTAGGGAATATTAAAGTATTAACATCCTTATCAACTAATTCACTGAAAGGATAATTTTCTTTCATCAATTCTTTATTGAATGCTACACTTGCCTGCATTTCGCCATCTACCAATAGCGAAGGCATTTTTTCTTTAACAATAGCTCTTGCTCTGGCAACTAAAGCTGCTTCTTTTGAATTACTACTTCCAAAGTTAGAATAACTCAGCATTGCAATACGGGGAGTGATGTTAAAGTGCTTTACTTCTTTTGCAACAAGTAAAGTTATTTCTGCAAGTTCTTCGGCAGTAGGATTGAAGTTGACAGTAGTATCACCTAAAAATAAAGGTCCTTTTTTTGTAAGCATTAAATACATGCCAGCAATTTTGTTTGCACCTTCCTCAATACCTATAATTTGCAAAGCTGGTCGAATTGTATCAGGATAATTTTTTGCTAATCCTGAAATCATACAATCTGCATCTCCGAATTCAACCATCATACATCCATAATAATTTCGATCTTTCATTATTTTCTTTGCTTCATAAGCATTGAAACCTTTTCTTCCTCTCTTTTCCAGGAATCGTTCAGCATAAACAGATCTTCTTTCTTCCATTTCTTCACTTCTTGGGTC
This sequence comes from Chitinophagaceae bacterium, assembly GCA_024643655.1. Taxonomy (GTDB): domain Bacteria; phylum Bacteroidota; class Bacteroidia; order Chitinophagales; family Chitinophagaceae; genus JJ008. The sequence continues at coordinate 5,352 of JAHEMM010000099.1, forward strand.
GAAAATGGGTAATCCTTCTATATCAATTCCATTTGCATCTGCAATAGCTTTGATTTTTGCAGGATCGCCTAAGAATATAGGGTATCCGATTCCTTCATCAAAAATAATCTGAGCTGCTTTTAATATTTTTAAATTGTCTGCTTCTGCAAAAACAATTCGTTTAGGATCTCTTCTTGCTTTGTTGCCAATTATCCGCATTACCTGATTGTCAAGTCCAAGGCGTTTGTTTAAACTAGTTACATATGCTTCCCAACTTGAGATTGGTTGCTTTGCCACACCACTTTCCATAGCTGCTTTTGCTACTGCTGGCGCTACTGTTGCTAGTAATCTTGGATCAAGTGGTTTTGGAATAATATAGTTTTCTCCAAAAGAAATATTCTTTTCATTGTAAGCCATATTTACTATATCAGGTACTGGCGATTTTGCTAGCTCAGCAAGTGCCCGGACAGCAGCTAATTTCATTGCTTCATTGATATGTGTAGCTCTTACGTCTAAAGCTCCACGAAAAATATAAGGGAATCCTAAAACATTATTTACCTGATTAGGATAATCGCTACGGCCAGTTGCCATTATCACATCTTTTCTTGCTGCTTTAGCATCATCCCAACTTATTTCCGGATCTGGGTTAGCCATCGCAAAAACGATAGGATTTTTTGCCATACTTTTTACCATCTCCTGTGTAACACAATTACCAGCACTTAGCCCAATAAATACATCCGCATCTTTCATCGCTTGTTCAAGTGTAACATCACTTTTACCGTTGGCAAATTTTTGCTTGAATTCTTCAAGATCTGTTCTTCCTTTATGCAACACACCTTTTCTGTCGAACATTAAAAAGTTTTCATGTTTGGCTCCTAAAGACTCATATAAAAGTGTGCAGGCCATAGCAGCAGCCCCTGCTCCATTTACTACGAATTTTACTTTTTCGATTTTCTTTTTTTGTATTTCCAATGCATTTAACAATGCCGCTGCACTAATGATTGCAGTGCCATGCTGATCATCATGCATGACAGGAATGTTCATTTGTTTTTTTAACTCTTGTTCAATATAAAAACATTCAGGGGCTTTTATGTCTTCGAGATTTATTCCACCAAAAGTTGGTTCTAATGCTTTTACAATCTGTACAAACTTTTCAGGATCTTTTTCATTGATTTCAATATCAAATACATCGATATCTGCAAAAATTTTAAAAAGAACTCCTTTGCCTTCCATTACTGGTTTACTGGCCTCAGGGCCAATATCGCCTAATCCTAATACTGCGGTTCCATTACTAATTACAGCCACCAGGTTTCCTTTGGCAGTATATTTATAAACATTCTCAAGATTATCTGCAATTTCGAGGCAAGGTGCAGCTACTCCGGGAGAATATGCTAATGATAAGTCTCTTTGCGTTTTCGCCTCTTTGGTTGGAATAACTTCTATCTTACCAGGTCTTCCTTTAGCATGATATTCAAGTGCTTGTTGTTTGCGTAATTCGTTTGACATTAAAGTTTTTTATGTTTTCAATTTAGCTACTGAAATTTTACAAAGTCAGTCATATTATGTTAAGCAAAACGGTTTGCAATGTACAAAATAATAATCCGAACGAAATTTACCTTTAGAATAGGATTAAATGATTTTATTAATCAGGACTTTGTTGAAATACCCATCCAAGCCATCATGCCTATTCCAATTTCAATTGCTTTTTCATCTATATTAAAAATTGGTGTATGTACACCAGCAGTTATTCCTTTTGCAGTATTCATGGTACCTAAACGATAAAAACAAGCAGGTATCTGCTGTGCATAATAACCAAAATCTTCAGCACCCATTCGTAGTTCGGTTTCACTTACATTTTCAGCTCCTATGTAATCACCGGCTAATTTCATAGCTTCTGCTGTAACTTTTTCATTATTCATTACACAAGGGTAGCCAACATCAATATGCAGATCAGCTTCTCCTCCCATAGATTGAACAAGGTTGGAGGTTAGGTTTCGCATTAATTCATGTGCTTTAAAGCGCCATGTTTCATCCATTGCTCTAAAAGTACCCATCAGTTTTACTTCATTTGGAATTACATTAGTCGTGTTTCCTGCATTAAATGAAGTAATAGAAAGAACAGAAGGATTAAAAGGATTATTATTTCTACTGATCAACTGTTGCAATGCAATAATTAAGTGAGAACTAATTAAAATAGGATCTATTGTAATATGAGGTGAAGCCGCATGTCCGCCTTTTCCTTTTACAGTAATATATATTTCATCTGCACTTGCCATAACTTTTCCACTTCTAAAACTTAATTCACCTACTTCCAAAATTGTATTTACATGTAAAGCATAAATCGCTTGTGGCGTTGGATTTTCCAGTACTCCATCTTTTATCATCAAACTTGCTCCACCGGGGTTTTTTTCTTCCCCGGGTTGAAATATTAGTTTAACTGTTCCTTCCCATTCGTCTTTTAATTCATTCAAAATTTTAGCAGCACCTAAAAGGCAAGTTGTATGAACATCATGTCCACATGCATGCATGACGCCGACTTTTGTTGATTTGTATGGGATATCATTTTCTTCTGTTATTGGTAGAGCATCCATATCTGCTCTCAGAGCAACAATTCTTTTTTCGGGATTTTTTCCTTTGATTAAACCAACAACACCTGTAGTTGCAATTACAGAAAATGGTATGCCAAATTCATGTAGTTTATTTTGAACAAATTTTGATGTTTCGAATTCCTGATAACTTAATTCAGGATTTGCATGTAAATGACGACGGATTTCAACAAACTCAGTAAAATATTTTTTAGCTAGCGATTTAATTTTTTCTTGCATAAAGCAAAAGTACTAATTAGCAGGCAAGCAAATAAAATCTTAAAGCAATAAATCCCGTCCAATTGGACAGGATTTATTAGTTTTTTCTAACTGATTACTGAAATATCTTTATGGCTGATCAAGTTCATCATCCATTTTTCCAGGTTTTACTTCAATAACATCTTTCATGATAAAAACGCCCCTTGGGAAATAAGAATTCAATCTTTTTTGATAGGATTCGGCATCTTTTTTATCCATAAAATTTCCTGCTTTCAACCTGAAATAGGGGGATTGATACCAAACATAAGCCTTGAGTTCCGGAAAATAAGTATAAACTTTAGCCTTGGCATTATATACTTCATCTCTACTGTTTGTACTGATGATCATAATACGATAACCCTTATCAGTTCTTCTGGCATTTCTGCTGGTATACTCATTAATATAAGCTTGTTTTTTTACTAATAAATCAAGCCGAGGGTCTTTATGAACAATTACAAAATTTGAATCATTAGATATCAACCCAGTAGTATCTAACTGTGCAAATGAATTATTTACATAAAAAAGGATTGCAATTGAAAAGAATAATTTCATGTGTGGTTTAATGTTGGTCATATTATTAATTTAATATCCTCCGCCGGCACCTGCTATATTTTCGACAGGATGCCAGGTTGTTTTTATTTCCTGTGTATCCATAATAAAATAGGGCGACTCTCCTTCATTCATAAACCAGTTAATTTTATCATAGAAAGTAATACGTTTTAAATTATTAGCTGACTTTTCTCTTAGTATTTTCTTTATTTCAGAATCTTTTTCGCAATAAATGGTTGCATTTACATCCATATGATCAACAAACCATGCTATCAATTCTGATGACTTACCTGTTAAAATATTTACAACGCCACCAGGTAAATCAGATGAATTCAATACTTCTGCAAATGTTACTGCACACAAGGGTTTTGATTCAGAGGCTAATACAACACAAGTATTTCCGCCAGCAATAACCGGGGCAATAACAGATACAAGACCTAATAAAGAATCACTTTGCGGTGCAATGATAGAAACAACTCCGGTAGGTTCTGGCACAGAAAAGTTAAAATGTGAACTGGCAACAGGATTTACAGCACTATAAATTTGTTGAAATTTATCACACCAGCCAGCATAATAGATCAATCTATCTATTGCAAGATTTACTTCTTTATCTGCTTTTGCTTTTGTTGAATCTTGCAAAATTAATTCCTCAATAAACTGAGCTTTTCTTCCTTCCAGCATTTCCGCCATACGATATAATATCTGGCTGCGATTGAATGCTGCTCTGCCACTCCAATCACCAACAGCTGCTCTGGCTTTTACAACAGCATCCCGAAAATCTTTTCTTGAAGACAAACAGACATTCGCCAATTTTTTACCGGCTGCATTTTCAGGTTGATAATATCTGCCTGATTCAGTTCTGGGGAATTGCCCTCCGATATAGATCTTATAAGTCTTCAATACTTCTAATCTTTTGGATGAAGTTTTTTTAGTCAGACCGTTTTCATTTACTTTAAACGAAGATTTTTTAATTGCTTTTTCCATTTTATTTTTTTTACCGCAGAGAACATGAGTTAAAGTAGACAGCGCAGAGATAAATCTGCGAAACCTCATTTTCTCAATTTCTCTGCGGTGAATTTCTTCATTTAGTTTATAAGATTTACATACGCCGACAACCCATGCAATCCACCCTCTCTTCCAAAACCACTTTCTTTATACCCACCAAATGGGGATGTCGGATCAAATTTATTAAAAGTGTTTGCCCATACCACACCTGCTCTCATTCGTTTTGTCATGTTGAAAATTTTTGAACCCTTATCTGTCCACACACCAGCACTTAAACCGTATGGTGAGTTATTTGCTTTTTCAATTACTTCATCTTCTGTTCTGAAAGTAAGAATCGCCA
>JAHEMM010000017.1 GCA_024643655.1 Chitinophagaceae bacterium
TACTGATAAGAAAGATCGCTGCTGCTATTACCATTTGGCGCCTGAGACGGTACAAAGGCAACCTGCTCCCATGTGCCATTAACATTACGCTCTACCGCAAAACCACTATTATTGATCTCAGTTGATGTTACCCACTTCACCATTACATTTGATTTGCTTCTGGTTGCTGTGAAAGATTTGAAATCAACTGGTAGTCCAATACAACCTGCTGGATGAGGGAAAAACTTAACTACACTATTAGATAATGAAGGTCCTTCAACCAAGATCAAATAACCATATTCAGAATAAGGCTGAGTATTTGAATATGGTGGAGGTAGTGAAACTGGTCCTCCACTTGAAAACGGAGTGCCACTTGATAAAGAAATTGGTGCACTTGAGAAAGCTAATTCATCAGTACCGATTTCTAAAGTACCGTTAGAATTCACATCAACATATATTTTATATGTTATATTCTTAGCGCTAGGATCTACAGTGCTTATACCCAATGTATACTGTCTACTTGGACTAGCACAATTTTTAAAGCCGGTAATAGTTGGATCATTAAAAAATATTGGTTGAGCACATACATAACATTGTGCCGCTGGTTTAGGTGCATTCTGATTTGAACCCCATATATCTGTCTTTACAGATACTGGTCCTCCACAAGGTTGATTAAGTATTACTTTAATATTTTTAACAGTGTAATGATCATTGGTACCATTAAAAAATTTTTCAGCAGTTAAACCTGGAGAGTTTGATGGTTGAGTTAATACAACAGTATTATCCTCAGGATAAATTGTTGCAAAAGTAAGAGGCTGTACTACATTTAAAGCACCAGTTGTTGGAACATTAGTAAATCCAAGATCCATAAATGATTTACCAACAGCATCCACAACAGTACCTAATTGAGTAGCAGTACCTGGATTTACTGCAGGTGTACTTCCTCCACAATTAAAAATAGGGACTACAGGATAATCTGCTGCTAGCCAAGAGTGAAAATATAAGTTCTTAAATCCAGAATTTGTAGCAATATCAAATTCTGCATTAAATGTTACAGTACATTGATTTGCTCCAGGACCTGGGGTAGGCACACCGACAACTTGAATTTTAATATTTGCAATATTCTGCAAAGTACACTGTGCCTGTACTTTAGCAGTAATTCCCATTACTGCCATAATCATAATCGAAAGTAAAATCTTTTTCATGCTTCAAGGTTTTTTGTTTAATTAAATAGCGTTTTCAAATAATACGAATAGCTGGTTGCCCAACTCTTTTATGATGAGTAATTACATCCTGTGTTTACAGGTTTCCAAGGGGATTTCTTGGGCTATTTAATAGGAGGGATTTCTGTTGGTTCGACAGAAGTATAAAGGAATTTTTTAATCCTTCAAGAGAGATTGGAATTTGTTAGTTTGGTTAAAAGATTGAATAAAATAGTACTCAAATCTGATAATCAAGGCATTACATTAAATTTGGATTTGTAATCTTTCGAGAGGTAGGGGATTTTGGGGGATTGATTTACATCAATCAGAGTACCAAAGTAATACATGATTTTTTGTTATGCAAGGAATTGGCAATTTTTTTTTAAATTTTTTCTTTTACCCAGTCTACTGCCAGCTGAAACTGCTGCTTTTCAGATAAATTTGAATTATCCAGTACAATGGCATCTTTAGCCTGTTTTAGCGGACTTACTTCCCTGTTAGAGTCTATATAATCCCTTAATTCCAGGTTATCCTTTACTTCTTCTATACTTATATTAGGATTTTTTTCAAATAACTCTTTAAACCGTCGCTGCACCCTTATCGCACTATCGGCAGTCATAAAAAGCTTTAATTCTGCTTTAGGGAAAACAACAGTGCCAATATCCCTGCCATCCATAACTATCCCTTTCTTTGCTCCCATTTTTTGTTGCTGGGCAACAGCAAATTCCCGCACTTCTTTGATAGCTGCCACATTGCTTACTTTTTCTGCAATCAACATATCTCTTATCAGGTACTCAACATTTTCCCCATTTAAAAATATCTCGCTGCTGCCGTTTTGTGCATTAAATATAAATTCGAGGTTAATATTCTTTAAGGCAACCGTAATATCTTTTGTGCTGGTCAGGTCAATATTGTTTCTTAAAAAATATAATGCAATGGCCCGATACATGGCACCGCTGTCTACATATATATAACCCAGCTCCTTTGCCAGTTGCTTTGCCAGGGTACTTTTACCACAACTTGACCAACCATCAATTGCCACAATAATTTTCTTTGCCATATAATAGGCTCAAAAATACTGTTTCAACAGAAGATATTGATAGAATACAATTAAAATATAAAAGGAGTGTACTTGATGACACTCCTTTAAAACTTTCGCACTTAGCAACAAAATTGTTGTAGCTTGTATTTACAGTTGCATTTACTATGTTTATTCCATTATCTTCCAGCAATTATTATCTTTTTAGTAATCTTTTCCCCTTGATTGGTAATAATGCTGATCATATAAATACCGGGCGATAAATTATCAATGGTGTAATAATTATTGGAAATGTTTTTAATCTGCCGTATTATCATTCCATTCGCATTGACAACAGCTAAATCCCGATACATTGCCTTGTCATCAAATACAATATTTACTTTACCATTATCAGAAGGATTAGGATAAACAGTAATATTATTTGCCTGATCCATCCCCTTCACAAAACAAACGGCACTGTATTTTGATTTATTATCGATATCAATTTGTTTGATTCGATATTGTGTCAAACCTTTCGCACTATTAATATCTGTAAATATATAAGTGAGCAGTGCATCGCTGTTGCCGTTTACTCCTTTAGATTTTACGAAAGCAATATTTTCCCAACTACCATTAATATTACGTTCTACTTCAAAACCATTATTGTTATTTTCTAAAAGAGTCTCCCACTTCAACATCACATTCAATTTAATTCTGTTTGCAGTAAATGATTTCATAACAACAGGAAGCGGAATACAGGCATTGTCAAGCCGTGTATATACTTCATTTGTTATTGAAGGGCTTGTTACCACTACCCAAAGAGCTCTGTCAGCAAAAGGCTTTTCGTTAGAATAGGGCAAATAACTCATTACTCCAGAATTGTAGGTATAATTATTAGAATTGTCGAGTTGAATATTACTGCCGCTTGCAACAGAAATATTATCAGCCGCTTTATTATAAATACCATCGCCATTATCCAGATATACATTATAGTTAACACTTAATCCACCTGTATTAATAGTATTTATAGAAAAATTAAATGTCCGGGGTGTCTGGCAAAATAAGAAACCAGTCACTTTTGGATCGTTAGCATAAATTACAACACCCTTAGATACACAAGCCACTGTTTGTGCATGTGCTGACTGGCTCTCCCAGAGATCGGCAGTAAATGACTGAGGAATATCGCAATTAAGCGGAAGGGTAATTACAAGTCCATTGATGGTATACCGATCAGATCCGGGTAATACACCCCCAGCCATTTCGGATATTGCGTAAACAGATTGAAAATTCGGTGCATTAATATCTGGCGGGTAAGCAGTTTGAATTTCCAATGCCCCACCCTGGTGAAAAAAACCTAATGTGGCAATTGAATTATCCAAAGCTCCATTTCCACCTGTAATTATAGAAGTAGTAGGCGGTGATGATTGCGGATAACTGTAATTAGCATATGCACTGGTAGGCCATAAATGAATCCAGAAATATTTACCGCCCGGATTATGTAGAATATCAAATGATAATTCCATAGTAACTACACATTGGCCGCCGGCGTTTGTATAAGGAGGCGCCACCAGTCTTATACCTGGATTGGCAAATGTACATTGGGCACTAGCTGTATTGGAAACTCCAAGTAATGAAAGTGTCAAAGCGAATAGTAGAATCTTTTTCATAACACATATTTTTATGGGTTAAAAATATTTTCCATAGGCATGAAAATTTTACCTATAATAATCAAGTGAGTTTTGTAACTCAATAAATTTTATAGCATAAGATTCTAAGTATGTTATAAAGAACTTTAAATAGAAGTATAGGTATCAGCATCGACACCCTCTTCCAGAGTATTGTAATTTAACATTCCACGCAGCAAAAACTTATGACTTTGATAATTAAAAAAGTTGATATTGATCAGCTCAAATGCATTAAAACAAAAAGGAGTATCAATAACGATACTCCTTAAAAGGCTGTTTGAATATTTTAATCTATGCTTTCGATTTCTCTCCGGACTTTTCTTTGAAAGTAAACGAAAGTTTTGTTTTCTCTTCATCTGTGTCAGCTATTAATATATCGCCGGCTTTGACATTTCTGTTCAATATTTCTTCGGCCAAAGGATCTTCAAGATATTTCTGAATAGCTCTATGCAATGGTCTTGCACCAAATTGTGAATCATATCCTTTATCACCTAAAAACTCTTTGGCATTTTCAGTAAGTTCAAGGCTAAAGCCAAGATTTTCCAAACGCTTCATTACTCCCTTCATCAGAATATCAATAATGTTGAATATATTTTCTTTTGAAAGGCTATTAAATATAACTACATCATCTATCCTATTTAAGAATTCAGGTGAAAAAGTTTTCTTCAATGCTTTTTCAATTACCGCTTTATTCTCTTCTTCCTGATGCTCTACTTTAGAAGCAGTAGCAAAACCAACCCCGGCACCAAAATCTTTCAATTGTCGTACACCAATATTTGAAGTCATGATGATTAACGTATTCTTGAAATCAACTTTTCTTCCAAGACCATCTGTAAGCTGACCATCGTCTAACACCTGTAATAGTATATTATAAATATCCGGATGTGCTTTTTCAATCTCATCCAAAAGGATAACACTATAAGGTTTACGACGAACTCTTTCCGTTAACTGACCACCTTCTTCATATCCGACATAACCAGGAGGCGCACCAATTAACCGGCTTACTGTAAACTTCTCCATATATTCACTCATATCAATCCTGATCAATGATTCTTCAGAATCAAACATCTGTCTTGATAGAGCTCTTGCTAATTCTGTTTTACCAACACCCGTTGGGCCAAGAAATATAAATGTACCAATTGGTTTCTTTGGATCCTTCAACCCTACTCTATTACGTTGTATTGCTTTTACCACTTTTGCAATGGCTTCATCTTGACCTACTACCATTCCCTTCATATCATCCGACATCTTCTTCAGTTTCTCCGTTTCCGCTTCCACCATTCTTCTTACAGGTATTCCCGTCATCATACTCACTACTTCTGCGATATCTTCATCGCCGATAGGATAACGCTTATGTTTGCTTTCTTCCTCCCAAATATTCTTTGCTTTCTCTAATTCTTCTTGCAAACGTTTTTCTGTATCCCGCAATGAAGCGGCTTCTTCAAATTTCTGGCTTTTTACTACTTTGTTCTTCTCGTTTTTAACATCCTCTATTTTACCTTCGAGATCTACAATATTCTGTGGTACATTAATATTTTTTAGATGTACCCTTGCCCCTACTTCATCCATTACATCAATCGCTTTATCAGGTAGTAAACGATCTGTAACATAGCGATCGCTTAATTTTACACATGCATCAATGGCCTCATCATCATAATTTACATTATGAAAATCTTCATATTTTGATTTGATGTTGTTTAAAATCTTAATTGTATCCTCTACACTTGGAGGATCTACCATAACTTTTTGAAAACGACGATCCAATGCTCCATCTTTTTCAATATACATTCTATATTCATCCAAAGTAGAAGCACCAATACATTGTAATTCACCTCTTGCCAATGCTGGTTTAAAAATATTACTAGCATCCAAGGAGCCACTGGCGCCACCTGCACCTACAATAGTGTGCATCTCATCTATGAACAAAATCACATCCCGGTTCTTTTCTAATTCGTTCATGATGGCTTTCATTCTTTCTTCAAACTGGCCACGGTATTTTGTACCTGCGACCAATGCAGCAAGATCAAGAGACACCACTCTTTTATCGAATAAAACTCTGGACACTTTTCTTTGTACTATTCGTAAAGCCAAACCTTCTACGATTGCAGTTTTACCAACACCTGGCTCGCCAATTAGAATAGGGTTATTCTTTTTTCTACGGGAAAGAATTTGTGAAACTCTTTCAATTTCTGATTCACGACCAACGATTGGATCCAATGCACCCAGTTCTGCCATTTTAGTTATATCACGACCAAAATTGTCGAGAACCGGCGTCTTACTTTTGGCATTACCACTTTGTTTGCTTCCTTTTGATTGAGCGTATTTCTTTTCTTCATCAAAATCATCGTCATTCTCATCTTGAAATTCTGCCCGGGGATCGTTTGATTTTACGATACCCAATTCTTGTCTGAATAGATCGTAATCCACGTCAAATTGATTTAAGATTTGTGTAGCAATATTTTCTTTGTTCTTTAATATTGAAAGCATCAGATGTTCGGTCTCCACTGTTACACTTTTTAAAGCTTTTGCTTCTAAAACTGTAACTCTGATTACTTTTTCGGCTTGTTTGGTTAATGGCAAACTATTGATATTTGCTATATTCTTACCCGTTTTATCTTTTACGGCTAATTCAATCTCTTTTCGAAGCTCATAGAGATCGATATTGAAACTTTTGAGAATGCGTACAGCCGTATTATCACCTTCTCTTATAAGACCGAGCAGCAAATGCTCAGTACCAATAAAATCGTTGCCAAGCCTTAAAGCTTCTTCTCTGCTGAAGGAGATAATCTCCTTTACTTGTGCTGAAAAATTATTATCCATTTTAGATAATTAGTTGTGATACAATATTAACGAATAAATTTGGTTACTGATTTACCGTAATTATAAACGTAATGTTGATAATTTTAGTTGCTAAAGGCAAGCCAATTTAGCAGTTTTCCGTTTTTCAGAACTTAAACTATATTCAAATTAAGAACTATGAATGTCAAATGCGATACCAAAGAGAAATTTCATGTCATCACGGTTACAGATTCGACTCTTACTGCTAGTATGACAGATGAAATGCAGGAATGTTTGTTGCCATACCTACAAAATGACGCCAGCCTACCGGACAGGCAGGTTAAAAATCTGGTGCTTATACTTAAAGATACTCACTCAATTGATGTAGCCGCGGCAGAAAAGCTGGTTACCATTCAACAAAAATATTATGAGAACAATGCTTCTTTTGTTATTTGCGAATTACAGAAAACAGTTGAAGAGTTTTTGGATAAAAATGAATTACTTGAAATGATGAATGTAACACCAACTGAAAGTGAAGCATGGGATATTGTACAGATGGAAGAAATTGAAAGAGAATTTTTTAACGAAGATGAAAACTAACTACAACGAGAATGCAGCTAAATTGCTTATATTTCTGTCTCTGTAAAACTGTAACACACCAAAAACCACAACCGTTTCATGTTTGCTGTTACCATTCTTGGCAATAATTCTGCTGTACCTGCTTTTAACCGGCACCCTACCAGTCAGGTCGTTACACTTGACGGCAATAATTATCTGGTAGATTGTGGCGAAGGCACACAAATACAGTTGATTAATTATAAGATCAGACGTAGTAAAATTTCCCATATTTTTATTTCGCATTTACATGGCGATCATTATTTTGGTTTAATAGGATTATTAAATTCATTTGGACTTCTAAGTCATCAACAGGAATTACATGTATTTGGACCTGCTCCATTAAAAGAAATAATAGAATTACAATTAAAAGTAGCGGATACAAAACTTTGTTATGCATTACATATACACCACATAACTGAGGCAGCAACTTTACTCGATAATGATAAGCTGAGGGTAAAATGTTTTCGTACCAATCACCGGATTGAATGTTACGGATTTTCTTTTGAGCAAAAAAAACATCCGAGAAAATTAAGTCTTGAAAAAGCAAAGGCCTTTGAAATACCTGCCAACTTTTACGATCGGTTGAAGAATGGCGAAGATTATACAAAAAAAGATGGTTCGATAATTAAAAACGATCTGGTTACTGAAACGGGTGAAACCGGAAAAAAATATGTATTCTGTGCCGATACAAAATATGATGAGTCACTGCTTCCGCATATTAAGGATGCTGATATGATCTATCATGAAACAACTTATCTAGATAATCTGCGACAAAGAGCCGAAGACCGTTTTCATTCTACTACCAAACAGGCAGCTGAACTAGCATTAAAAGGCGGTGTAAAAAAATTACTGATTGGCCACTTCAGCAGCAAGTATAATACACTGGAAGAATTTGAGGCTGAAGCAAGAGAAGTTTTTCCAAATACTGAGTTGGCTTTGGAAGGAGTTTGTTTTGAGGTGTAATTTTAGTTCAACTTCATCAACTCCTTAATTTTCTGATGATGCTTTTCACTTACCGGCCAAACAGGCAAACGGAATGTATTTTGGCATAATCCCATTTCACTTAAATATGCTTTAACACCACTTGGGCTGCCTTCGGCAAACATAGAAGCAATGATATCGGTGTATTTATAATGAATAGGTTTTGCTTCATCAAACTTTCCAGCAAGGCAAAGACGAACCAAATTGGAATAATCTTCCGGATAAGCATTCGCTACAACAGAGATTAACCCTTCAGCACCGCATGCAATCATGGGTAATGTTATCGGGTCATCGCCACTGATGACCATAAAATCAGCCGGTTTGTTTTTGATGATATAATTGATCTGATCAAAATTGCCGCAAGCTTCCTTCGTTGCAAAAATATTTTTGCACTCGTTGGCGATACGAACTGTTGTTTCACCTGTTACATTTTGCCCAGTACGACCAGGCACATTATACATTATGATTGGTAAAGGAGTGGCCGCATCCAAAGCTTTATAATGCTGAAATATACCTTCCTGGTTGGGTTTGTTGTAAGCAGGGCTTACAGAAAGGATTGCATCATATCCTGTCAAATCAAATTGTTTAAACCAGCCTAATACCTCAGTTGTATCTCCACCACCAATACCAGCAACCAATGGTACTCGTCCGGCAACTTTATTTTGCACAAAGGAAAACACTTCTTGCTTTTCTGCTCCATGAATGGTTGCACTTTCTCCTGTGGTACCAAGAGCAACAAGGTATTCTACTTTTCCTTTTATCCAGAACTCAATAAGGTTAGCAAAACTATCCCAATCAATTTTACCATCTGTATGAAAAGGCGTTACAATTGCGATTCCTGTACCAGTGAATTTTTTCCTAAGTGACATTTTTATAATTATGAATTAATAATTAGCAATTAATAATTTAAACAGCTGAATAATGATCTGAACGATGAAGAGTGCGACGCAACAGACGATGCTATGAAAAACTGAAGCCGGGCTAATAATTCTTTTCTAAACCTCTTCCCAGAAGCCCATCTTACCAAATTTTTCTATCCTGTCTTTTATTCTTTGCTCAGGTTCCACTTGTTTTAATTCTTTCAATACTTTGATCAGGTGTTCTTTTACAATACCTGCAGACTCATCATAATCCCAATGTGCTCCTCCAACGGGTTCAGGAATGATACCATCGATCAATCCAAAACCAAGCATTTTATCAGCCGTTAATTTTAATTGTTCTGCAGCTACTTCTTTTTTATCCCAGGTACGCCAAAGAATCGAAGAACAACTTTCAGGGGAAATAACCGTGTACCAGGTATTTTCCATCATATAAACCCTATCTCCTACACCAATCCCTAATGCTCCTCCACTGGCGCCTTCACCAATAATTACACATATTACCGGCACTTTCAAACGGATCATTTCATATATATTCCTGGCGATTGCTTCGCCCTGCCCTCTTTCTTCCGCTTCTAATCCAGGAAATGCGCCTGGTGTATCTATTAAAGTAATTACTGGCTTATTAAATTTCTCTGCCAGTTTCATCAACCGCAACGCCTTTCTGTAACCTTCAGGATTGGCCATACCAAAATTGCGGTGTTGCCTCATTTTGGTATTGATTCCTTTTTGTTGACCCACAATCATAACAGTTTCGCCTCCAAGGCTGGCAAAACCACCTACCATCGCTTTGTCGTCTTTAACATTCCTATCGCCAAATAACTCAACAAAATTGTCGGTCATTTTAAGAATATATTTGGTTGTGTATGGCCTGTCGGGATGTCGGCTAAGTTGAACTCTTTGCCAACTACTAAGATTCTCTGTAATCTCCTTTCTTTTGGCAAGAATTCCTTGCTCTAACTTTTGAATAGTATCACTAAGATCAAGCTTTGTTTTTTCCTGACGATTTTTCATACTTTCTATCTCATCTATCAGGTCCTTAATCGGCTTCTCAAAATCCAAAAATTGTCTATTTGTGTTGGTGGGCATAAGTTTTACTATGAGCGGCTAAATTAAGGATTAAATGATAATACCGAATATTTGCTGGAACAGTTGATTTTCAGTTGATAATTAATATAAAAACATTTGGCTGAAAAAGATTGCAGGACTATCTTTGCCGTCCTGAAAAATGGCTCGGGTTACGAATCATTTAAAGGAGTTGGATCGGTAGTTCAGTTGGTTAGAATGCCGCCCTGTCACGGCGGAGGTCGCGGGTTCGAGTCCCGTCCGGTCCGCTTAAATTTAAATAAATTGAATAATATCAATTTATTACAACCAAAAAACCAAAACTGCCCAGTGATTATTTTCACGGGCAGTTTTGTTTTCAATTGGATTGAACTTTAGACCAACCTGCCTGAGAATAGAAAATCCCCTTCCCTACGTATATGTTTATCATTAGTAAATGATTGCTAAAGCAATCCTGATTAAATTTTTTTGTTGAAATGAAAAAAAAGTTCAAAGGTTTTTATTTATTCGTTTTACCTATTGTTATCGCAGTTTTGCAATTATCGATTGCATTTGCAAAAAATGCTACTAATAAAAGTTTATACATTATGTTACCTGGTGATACAATTACAACAGTTTCTAATGTATCAACTTTATCAACAAGTAATTTTAAGACCTTGTATGATAGTTTAGATTTAAAATTGAAAGGACTAAGTCAACAAGCATTTAATTCGGCAAATGACGGTTTTAATAAACTGATGAAAGAAGGAAAATTGCTGAATGATTCAATAATTACCATTGCTGATTTTAGTTTACCTAGTAGTAAAAAAAGGTTATTCATAATCGACTTAAAAAATTATAAGGTTTTGTTTAATACCTTAGTGGCACATGGTAGAAATACCGGAAGAGAAGCTGCAACTTCCTTTTCTAATGATCATTCTACTTATAAAAGCAGCCCCGGGTTCTATATTACAGGAGAAACCTACCAAGGCAAAAACGGCTATTCTTTAAAACTAGAAGGTGTAGAAAAAGGCATAAATAATAATGCTTATGAAAGAGGTATTGTTATTCATGGGGCTGATTATGTTTCAGATGATTTTGTGAAAATGCAGGGATATATAGGCCGTAGTCAAGGCTGTCCAGCTGTACCAGCAAATGTAAACCGGCCCATAATCAATACTATTAAAAATGGCGCTTGTCTTTTTATTTATCACCCCTCTTACATTAACAAATCATCCATTCTTAATTAAGAGTTGTTTATAACTCAATTGATTCTCCGAAGGTCAACCTTTATCTTTGCGCCTAATTATTTATTATGCTAAAGATCGGAGTCATTGGAGTTGGACATTTGGGAAAATTCCATCTCAATAACTGGAAAGAGCTTGCTGACGTAGAAATTATAGGTTTTTACGACCCAAACGATGCAACTGCCAAAGAAGTATCTGATAAATATCAAATTCAACGATTTCTGGAAGCAGACGAATTAATTGATAATTGTGATGCTATTGATGTTGTAGCACCAACAAACTTTCATTTTGAATGGTGTGAAAAGGCCATTAAAAAAGGCAAGCATGTTTTTGTAGAAAAACCTCTTGCCAATACAATGGAAGAAGCAAGACTGTTAGTAAAACTTGCGAAAGAATCTGATATTAAATTTCAGGTAGGGCATGTAGAAAGATTTAATCCGGCTTTTTTAGCTATAAAGGATATGCAACTTAATCCTATGTTCATTGAAGTACATCGCTTAGCCCAATTCAATCCCAGAGGTACTGAAGTGAGTGTAATACTTGATTTGATGATCCATGATATAGACATTATTCTTAGTCTGATAAAAAGTGATGTAAAAACAATATCGGCAAGTGGTGTAGGTGTTTTGACTGAAACGCCAGATATAGCAAACGTAAGGATTGAATTTCATAATGGCTGTGTAGCTAATCTTACCAGTAGCAGAATATCCATGAAAAAAATGCGAAAGATCCGTATTTTCCAAAAAGACTCATATATCGGCATTGATTTTTTGAATAAAAAAACAGAAATCATCAAATTAAAGGAATCTAATGATGCAAACGTCTTTTCATTTGATATAGATACGGCTACAGGCATTAAAACAATAGCTATTGCAAATCCAATTGTACCTGAAGTAAATGCAATTAAAAAAGAATTGGAAGAGTTTAAAGATGCGATTTTGAATAACACAAAAACTGTAGTATCTGAAATGGATGGATTAATGGCAATGGATGTAGCGCATCAGATATTAGAAAAGATCAATAATAATGTGATCACCCATTCATGAAACAAAGAAATCAAATATCCATAAAATGGTATGTAGTCTTTGACTTTCTAGCAGCATCATTAGCATGGGCAAGTTTCTTTTTTATTCGAAAATGGATTTTAAAAGAAACGATTACTGACGAAGGCGAGATCATTGTCAATAATAAATTCTGGTTAGGAATCTTTTTCATCCCTTTAGGTTGGCTTTCATTTTATACATTAATTGGGTCTTATCAAAAGCTTTATAAAAAATCAAGATTATTTGAATTTACTGCCACATTTGTCTGTAGCCTTATTGGCACAATAATCCTATTCTTCCTTTTTATTTTGGATGATGTACAATCTAACTACTCTTATTATTATCTGGCATTTTTCAGTTTATTTATAGTGCACTTTGTATTCACTTTCTTAGGAAGATGGTTAATACTTAATAAAGTAAAAAAGCAATTGCTAAGTGGCAGCGTACGCTTTAATACATTAATGATAGGCAGCCATGATTCAGCAATCAAAATTTTAAAAGAAACAGAAAAAAATCTACTTGATGGCGGATTCCGTTATTCAGGCTATATAACAACAGATAACAAAGAAACAAATGGCATAAATAAACTTATTCCAAAACTTGGAAAACTAGAAGATTTAGAAAGTATAATTTCTGATAAAAATATTCATTTAGTTGTATTGGCAATAGAAAAATCAGAGCATGAGCAACTGGGAAATATTATTAATCAACTAAGTGAGATAGATGTTGAAATAAAAATCCAACCGAATATTTTAGATATACTTTCAGGTTCGGTAAAAACAAGTAATGTAATGGGTGCTGCATTGATAGATATGCAAACTGGTCTTATGCCTGAATGGCAACAAAATATTAAACGATTAATTGATGTCACTCTTTCTATAGCAGGACTTATTTTGCTTTCCCCGTTATTAATTTTTGCAGCAATTAGAGTAAAATTTTCATCCAAAGGGCCTGTATTTTATTCACAACAAAGAATTGGCTATAAAGGACGGCCTTTTACTATGTATAAGTTTAGATCTATGATTCACAATGCTGAAAAAAATGGGCCATTATTATCTTCTGATAATGATGAACGGATTACTAAATGGGGTAGAATAATGCGTAAATGGAGAATTGACGAATTGCCACAACTTTGGCAAATTCTTTTAGGCGAAATGAGCCTTGTGGGCCCTCGTCCGGAAAGAAGATATTACATTGATCAAATAGTAGCATTATCACCCTACTACAAATATCTTTTAAAGGTAAAGCCAGGACTAACCAGTTGGGGAATGGTTCAGTTTGGCTATGCAGAAAATGTAGACCAAATGGTGGAGAGAAGTAAATATGATCTTTTATACATTGAAAACATTTCTCTAGCATTAGATTTTAAAATAATGATTCATACACTTAGAATTATTTTTAAAGGAAAAGGAAAGTAATTTTAGATTTCTGATTGCAGATTTTACATTTTACATTTGAATAAACTAATCCTTGTGAGAAAACTTATTCTTCTTCTTTTTTCCCACTTATTGCTGATTAATTTAAATGCTCAGACAAACTACTGGCAACAACAGGTAAATTATATTATAGACGTTTCGCTTCATGATAATGATCATTCGCTAGATGGATTTGAAAGAATTGAATACACCAATAACTCTCCGGATACACTTCAATTCATCTGGTTTCATCTTTGGCCAAATGCTTATAAAAATGATAAGACTGCATTCACCGATCAGATGCTGGAAAATGGTAGCACCAAATTTTATTTCTCAGATAAAGAAGAAAAAGGCTACATCAACAGGCTTGACTTTAAAGTCAATAATATTACCGCAACTGTTGAAGATCATCCTCAGCATATTGATATTGTGAAAATCCTTTTACCAAGTCCACTTTACCCTGGTCAAAAAACAACGATTACAACCCCTTTCCACGTAAAGCTTCCCTATAATTTTTCAAGAGGAGGACATGATGGTGAAAGCTACCAGATTACGCAGTGGTATCCAAAACCTGCAGTGTATGATAAAAACGGCTGGCACCCAATGACCTATTTAGATCAGGGAGAATTTTATAGTGAATTTGGAAGTTTTGATGTGAGTATTACTGTTCCAAAAAATTATGTAATTGCTGGAACAGGAGATTTACAAAATGTTGAAGAAGTAGCCTGGTTGAAATCAAGAAATTCATTTTCATGGGAGCCAATTAAAAATAAAGAAAAATCAAAATATGGGCAGGTAAAAACATTCATTCAACTTTTTCCTGCATCAGACAAAGATTCAAAGACATTACGATTCAAACAAAATAACATTCACGACTTTGCCTGGTTTGCAGACAAGCGATATATTGTGCAACAGGATACCTGTAAATTATCATCCGGAAGAATAATCGACGTTCAGTCATTTTATACGCCTGCACATAAAGAAACATGGGCTAAAACTGTTCAGTATGCAAAAGACGCAGTAAGACATTATTCAAATTTCATTGGTGAATACCCCTATAGTGTCGTCCGTGTTGTTCAAGGTCCAGAAAGTTTTGGAGGTGGAATGGAATACCCTACCATTACTGTTATTTCACCAACCAATGATAAAAAATCTTTAGACAATACTATTGCACATGAAATTGGACATAATTGGTTTTATGGAATTCTTGGCAGCAATGAAAGAAAACATCCATGGATGGATGAAGGCTTGAACAGCTTTTATGATGATAAATACAAGCAAGCTAAATATGGCAAACAAGCAGATATTGCCAGGCTTGCTTTTGAAACAAAAGCTGCGACTAAAAAAGATCAGCCAATTGAAACTTCATCAGAAAAATTCAGTGAAGTAAATTATGGACTTGTTGCCTATTACAAAACGGCTGAATGGATGCGGTATCTCGAAACAGAATTGGGAACTGAAGTTTTAAATAATGCTATGCAGGAATATTATCGCCGCTGGCAGTTCAAACATCCCCAGCCAGAAGATTTTAAAAAAGTAATGGAAGAAAGCAGTGGCCGGAATCTTGATTCAGTCTTTTCATACCTTGTAAAAACCGGCACATTGCCCAATCAGCAACGTACAGGAACAATTACCACTTCCATTTTTAGTTTTAAGTCATTGAATGAATATGCAAAAAACCCAACAAGGAATTTAATTCTTATTGGACCCGCAATTGGCGCCAATTATTACGATAAGCTAATGATTGGTGCATTTGTAACAAATATGAAACTTCCCCCATCATCTTTTCAGTTTCTGATTGCACCAATGTATTCAACAGGAGCAAAAAAAATGACAGGTCTTGGTTTAGCTAATTATAGTCTTTATCCAAACTCTTTATTCAAAAAAATAGATATTGGTGTAAGCGGTTCCACATTTACAGTTGATGAATTTACGGGCAGTGATAAAAACAAAACAGATCTTGGGTTTACAAAAATTGTACCGGGTATCAGATTAACTTTAAAAGAAAATGATCCAAGAAGTCAACGTCATCGTTTTATTCAGTTTAAGTCTTATTTCTTCAAGGAAGATGCATTGCAGTTTTATCGTGACACTGTAATTGTAGGTTTAGATACAACATTTACGTTCAAGAACAGAACGATTACAGATAACAGAACATTGAACCAATTAAGAATAGTGATTGAGAACAACAGAGTGTTATATCCTTACAGTGGTGAAATAAAAATTGAGCAAGGAAAAAATTTTGTAAGAGCTGGATTCACCGGAAAGTATTTCTTTAATTATCCTAAAAAAGGTGGGCTTGATGTAAGATTGTTTGCCGGCAAATTTTTTTATACCTCTTCAAAAACAATCAACAAGCAATTTGAAACAGACAGATATCATTTAAATATGACCGGGGCTAATGGATATGAAGATTACACATACAGTGATTATTTTATTGGCCGGAATGAATTCAATGGTTTTAGCAGTCAGCAGATAATGGTTCGGGATGGAGCATTTAAACTAAGAACAGATCTCTTGGCTGATAAAGTTGGCAAAACTGATGACTGGCTTATTGCTGCAAATTTTAGTACCACTATCCCATCGGGTATTAATCCATTGGAATTACTCCCTTTTAAAATTCCCCTTAAAATATTTGTAGACATTGGAACATATGCAGAAGCCTGGAAACAAGGTGCAGACGCAGACCGATTTTTATTTGATGCCGGACTACATATTCCAATATTAAAAGAAACGGTAAATATTTACATTCCCCTTGTATATAGTAAAGTATATAAAAATTATATACTATCAACAATTGCTAAGAAAGAACAATTCTGGAAAAAAATATCTTTCTCAATAGACATTTCTAATTTCAGTTTTAGAAAAATAGATCGCCAATTAGATTTTTGATGAATACTTCGTTAAATATAACTTACCTCACTCATTCAAAGATTGATAAAACAAAATGGGACAGTTGTATACAATCATCCGGGAATGGTTTGATCTATGCTTTTTCCTTTTATCTTGATATAATGTCAAAAAACTGGGATGCATTAGTTTTAAATGACTATGATGCTGTTTTTCCATTACCATGGAATAAAAAATTCGGCATTTACTATAACTATCAACCTTTTATTACTGCACAATTAGGCATTTTTTCCAAATCAATATCTAATGAAATAGTAAATTCATTTATACAAGCTATTCCTGCAAAATTTAAATACATTGATCTTTCACTAAATAATAAAAACATTGAAGGATGCCCTGCTGGCTTTACAACTTGCAGAAATAATTTTATTCTTGATCTAAATTGCTCGTATGCTTTTCTTTATTCAAAATACAGTGAAAATATTCAAAGGAATATCAAAAAAGCAAAACAACAAGGCTGTATAATAGAAAAAGATATAGATGTTGAAAAAATAATATCGTTAGCTTCTTTACAAATGAAAAAGAATAATCACCAGTCTAAAGAAAATATCAGGCGATTCAGAAAAGTATATAACTATCTACAAAAACGCAACATGACAAGTACATATGCAGTATTGTCATCTGAAAAAAAAATATTAGCCTCCTGTGTTTTCTTTCTTTCCAATAAAAGAGCATATTATATTCTTGTGGGTAATCATCCAGAAGGGAAATCCACAGGCGCCTCTCATGCACTGATAGATGCATTTATAAAAGAAAATGCCAGCAAAGAATTGTTGCTTGATTTTGAGGGCTCAGATATAACTAGTCTGGCGCAATTTTATAAAGGCTTTGGTGCTAAAAATGAAACTTATCCTGCAGTTAAAATTAACAGACTTCCATTCTACATTAAATGGTTAAAATCTAATTAGCATTAATAATACTTTCTGCAATCAAAAGGTCTATTGGGCTGGTAATCTTTATATTATTTTCTTCCCCATCAACCAAAGATACTTTTAGTCCATACGCTTCTACAACTGTAGCCTCATCTGTAAATTTATCTTTAAAGTCTATCTGATAAGCTGGCAAAAGAATCTTACTATGAAAAGTTTGGGGTGTTTGAATCAGTTTTACATTATTTCTTTCAAATGCTTCATTTCCAGCTTCATTTACCAATCGTATACTATCTCTCGAAGTAACTGCAGGAATTGCCGTTCCCGTTTCAACGGCTTTTTCATAACAACGATGAATCAATTCTTTTGACACCAGGCAACGAACACCATCATGTACAAAAACAATAGACTCTTCTTGTACCATTGCCAACCCATTCTTTACAGATTGAAAACGAGTATCACCTCCTGCTGTAATGCTAATTCTACTTTTATCAAAATAAGCATCAATTATTTCCTGGCCCATATCGGTGTAACCAAGAGGTAACACTAATATTATTTGTAAATCATCATAAGCACTTAAAAATGCTTTTAGCGTATAATAAAGAACAGGCTTATCCTTTAGTAACATAAACTGCTTAGGCAAAGAAGTACCCATTCGTCTTCCTGAGCCTCCTGCTACAATAATGGTGTATTTCTTCATTTCTTATTTGTAAATTAATACCATTTTAGTTCCATCACTTTTTCTCAACCCCCGATACATCCCTTCGCTATTAAATACCATCGCTGCATTTCCTTTTGTATCCACTCCTATCATTCCTCCTTCACCTTCTAGCTTCATTAATTTATCATGCACAACAACATTCATAGCTTCTTCTAGTGAGAGTCCTTTATATTCTATCAAACAACTTACATCATAAGCTGTTACAGCTCTGATAAATGGCTCACCGTGACCTGTACAACTAATGGCGCAGGTTTTATTATTAGCATAAGTCCCTGCACCAATGATCGGACTATCACCTACCCTTCCATATTGTTTATTTGTCATTCCGCCAGTACTAGTGGCCGCTGCTACATTCCCATAGATATCTACCGCTGCTGCACCAACTGTTCCAAACTTCTTATCTTTTATAATAATGTTATGATCTAATGCTGTCTCATCATTTCCTTGCATCTGCTTCCATTGATTGTGACGAAATTCAGAATAGAAATAAGCGTCTTCTTCCAATCTTAATTTGTTCATTTTTGCAAACTCCAATGCACCATTACCATTCAACATTACATGCTGGCTTTTATTCATTATAGTGTACGCTAACTCAACAGGATTACGAACATTCTTAACAGCAGCAACAGCTCCAGCCATTAAATTTTGACCATTCATTATAGCTGCATCCATTTCTTGTGACCCATCTTTTCCAAATACAGATCCTCTTCCGGCATTAAAAAGAATATTATTTTCTAATGAAATTGTTGCTGCAAGAATTGCATCAACAGCCGACCCTTCTTTTTCTAAAATTGCATATCCAGCATCCAATGCATTTTCCAATCCTTTATGATAATTGGTTTCCAATTCTTTTGTCATCTCTCCTTTAAGAATTGTTCCCGCACCACCATGTATTACCAATGAATAAACTGACATATAAATTTAATTGAAACTTACATTAACAACATCTCACATTCTTTCAATAATCTTTCTTTGTTGATAGCAACAGTTCCTACTTCTTCACAAACCAGGCCTCCTGCTATATTGGCAACCTCTGCCATTAAATGCAAATCTTTTGTAACTGCATAAACCATAGATGCAACGGCAATAACAGTATCCCCAGCACCTGAAACATCGGCGATACTTCGTATATGAGAAGAAATTATTTGTGCATCATTTTCTTGTTGATAATAAACACCTTTTTCTGACAATGTAATAAATGATATTTTATGATTTAAAAGTTCTGAAAGTTGCTTGTGAATTTTCTTAAGAATTGGCGGATTGATTTCATCGAATAACATATTCAACCCTTCCTTTACCTCTTTTAAATTTGGCTTGAAAATATCAGCATTTTTAAATGCAAAGAAATTTTTTCTTTTTGGATCAACGGCTGTTAAAATACCTGACTTATTACAAATCTTTATTATCTGCGAAATATTTTTTTGCGTTAACACACCTTTGTTATAATCTTCAAAAATGATAACATCTGGCTTTATAGTAGAAATAAACAACTGCACTTTTTCAAGCAATACCGCTTCATCTTTTTTATTTAAATCATTGGTAATCTCTTTGTCAAGCCGCATCATTTGTTGATTACGGCTAATAATTCTTATTTTATTAGTTGTTACCCTATCATTACTTTTTATCAAAAATTTTGTGCTTATTTCATTTTCTTTTAAAAGTTTCTCTAGGTGCAAACTATCCTCATCATTTCCTACTGTTGAAAGAATGGATACTTTTGCACCTAATGATCTGCAATTGAGGGCAACGTTTGCGGCACCACCGATTCTGTATTCCCTTTTTTGAAGCGAGACGATTGGGACAGGTGCTTCTGGCGAAATACGATCAACATTTCCCCACATATAAGTATCTAGCATTACATCGCCTATTACACCAACTTGCAACGAAGAAAATGATTTAAACAGATTTTTAAAATCTTCCATATATCAAAATAAAGAATAATTTCTTGTAAGCCACAATGAAAAATGTCCTTTTGTAAACAAAAGGACATTTTATGTTATTCAACTGATTTTTAATTCTTTTTCGATGGTTTATGTTTCTCGTTCAATCCCTGCACTAGTTCTTTGGTAATATTATATGCAGTATCCTTATAAAAAAACAAACCCTGTTCATAAGAAACAATATAATTGTATTTATGCTCCTTATTTAATTCTGTACAAAAATTTTCAATTTTCGACTTGATGTCAGTTTCCTTTCGGGTTCTTAAATCAAAATAATCCTGATCAAGTTGTTGTTTTCTTGCCTTCATCTGTTCATTCAATTTCTCTAATTCCTGACTGGCTCTTCCAGATTCTTCTTCAGTTAATGTACCAGCTTGCATTTTATTCTGATAGAAAACATACTTATCCTGTATATTTTTTCCTAGTCTTTCTAATTCATTCGCTACTTCTTGTTCTTTTTTGCTTAATTCTGCTTTTACTTCTTTCACCATTTCAAAATTTGCAGCGACTGAATCCATTTCGAAATAAGCTATTTTAAATTCACTCGTAGAATTAGATTCAACATTATTTGCATTGCCTTTCGTTGCTGATTTTGTTTTAGATCCAAAACTTGTAATTAATAAATAACCTGCAGCAAGGCTTAGCAAAATATTCCATATCAGCATTCCATTTTTCATTCAACTTTATCTTTAAGTACAAAACTACGTATCTATAAGCGGTCAAATATAAGGAATCAATTTACTTTATGATACCCTTAACAGCCACAGCTTTGCGTAAAAATGGAGTAAGAAAATCTTACTCCATTTATTAATTTATTGTTTTTTTCGAAATTATTCTTCTTCGTCAAAAGCCATAGCTTCACGACTTGTTTGCAACAATTCATATTCTTCCTTGCTACCTACAATCATATTTTCAAAATCTCTCAAACCTGTACCTGCAGGGATTAAATGTCCTGTTATTACATTCTCTTTCAATCCTAGCATATCATCTGTTTTTCCATTAATTGCAGCAGATGACAATACTTTGGTTGTTTCCTGGAAAGATGCTGCTGATATCCAGCTTGGCACTCCCAATGAAGCTTTTGTAATACCCAACAATGTTGGTGAAGAAGTGGCAGGTTTCGCATCACGGAACTCTACTGGTGTTTTGTCATTTCTACGAAGTATAGAGTTTTCTTCTCTTACTTCACGAAGTGAAACAATTTGTCCAGCACGAAGTTTTGTGCTATCACCAACTTCAGTAACAATCTTCTTATCAAAGATGAAATCGTTTTCTTCTACAAAATCAAATTTATCTGTTAAATCATCTTCTAGGAAACGAGTATCTCCCGGATCAACAATATTTACTTTACGCATCATCTGACGAACGATACACTCAATATGTTTATCATTGATCTTCACACCCTGCAAACGATAAACTTCCTGTATCTCATTTACCACATATTCCTGTACTGCAAACGGGCCTTTGATAGAAAGAATATCGAATGGTGCAATCTGACCATCACTTAATGGAATACCTGCTTTTACAAAGTCTCCATCCTGAGCAAGAATCTGTCTGGTTAATGGAACCAAATATTTCTTTTGTACGCCATCTTTTGCTTCAATAATAATCTCCCGGTTACCTCTTTTAATAGCTCCCATAACCACTACTCCATCAATTTCAGAAACAACAGCCGGGTTGCTAGGATTTCTTGCTTCAAATAATTCTGTAACACGAGGAAGACCTCCGGTTATATCACGAAGTTTTCCAAGAACCCTAGGAATCTTAACTAAAACCTGACCCGCTTTTACCTCATCACCTTCTTCTTTGATGATATGACTTCCAGTAGGTAGGTTATAAGTTTTTTTGTCTTTCCCTTCAACTATGATTGACGGAATCTTTGTTTTATCTCTCGTTTCAATTACCACTTTTTCACGGTGTCCAGTTTGCTCATCAGCCTCTTCACGATAAGTAACACCTTCAATAACATTATCAAAACTCAACGTACCATTGATTTCTGCCATGATTACGTTGTTGTATGGATCCCATGAACAAATCGTATCACCTTTTTTTACTTTTTGGCCATCTTTCACAAATAATGTAGAACCATAAGGAATGTGAGCTGTATTTAACAAACGTTCCGTTTCAACATCAATATTTCTTATTTCGCCTGTTCTACCTACTACAATTTGTACTTTTTTACCTTCTGCATCTTCTACATTTACAGTACGTAATCCATCAAACTGTACTGTACCATCAAACTTCGCATACAAAGATGAATCAACTGCTGCAGATCCTGCCACACCACCTACGTGGAATGTACGAAGTGTTAACTGTGTGCCTGGTTCACCAATTGATTGTGCAGCAATAATACCAACAGCGTCACCTTTCTGTGCGATATTACCTGATGCAAGGTTTTTACCGTAGCATTTTACACAAACACCTCTCTTGCTTTCGCAAGTAAGTACTGAACGTATTTCAACAACTTCTATTCCTGCTTCTTCAATTTTTTTAGCATCACTTTGTTTGATCTGATCACCAGCTTCTACTAATACTGCTTCGCTTACAGGATCTAATACATCGTGTAAGGATGTACGACCTGCGATACGATCAGCTAATGGTTCTATAATATCTTCATTATCTTTTAATGCTGAAGTTGCAATACCACGAAGTGTTCCGCAATCTTCTTCCATGATAACCATATCCTGTGACACATCCACCAATCGACGGGTTAGGTAACCTGCATCGGCTGTTTTAAGGGCTGTATCTGCAAGACCTTTTCTGGCACCATGCGTAGAAATAAAGTAATCCAATACATTCAATCCACCTTTAAAGTTGGAAAGAATTGGATTCTCAATAATCTCTGAACCTGTAGAACCAGATTTTCTTGGCTTCGCCATCAAACCTCTGATACCACCTAACTGCTTGATCTGTTGCTTGGAACCTCTTGCTCCAGAATCCAACATCATATATAATGAATTAAAGCCTTGTTTATCGGCTGACAATTCACGGATCAATGTTTCTGTAATTCTTGTATCTACACGACTCCAAATATCAACTATCTGGTTATAACGTTCGTTGTTTGTAATAAGACCCATATTATAACTATCCCACACTTCATCAACTTCAACTTTAGCATTAGCCAATAACTCCTCTTTTACATCAGGAATAATCAGGTCATTGATACTAAAAGACAATCCACCCTGGAAGGCAGTTCGGAATCCAAGTGTCTTGATAGCATCCAGGAATTTCGCAGTTTTAGGAACATTAGTAATATTGATGATATCTCCAATGATCTCACGAAGATTCTTTTTCGTCAACAATGCATTTACAAATCCAACTTCTGCCGGTACATGCTGATTAAATATTACACGACCAACTGTCGTTTCAATTAATTTATGTTCCAATAAACCATCTGCATTGCGGATATTTACTTTTACTTTTATCCAGGCATGCATATCTATAACACCTTCGTTATATGCAATGATAACTTCTTCAGTAGAATAGAAAGCTTTTCCTTCACCACGAATAGTTTCAGTATCAGTAGTCTTTTTACCCTTAGTAATGTAATATAGACCCAACACCATGTCCTGAGAAGGAAGCGTAATTGGAGTACCGTTTTGTGGATTCAAAATGTTGTGTGAGGCAAGCATCAGTAATTGAGCTTCCAAAACAGCAGAATGACTCAACGGTACATGCACCGCCATTTGGTCACCATCAAAGTCAGCGTTAAAGGCTGTTGTAACCAAAGGATGTAATTGAATTGCTTTTCCTTCAATCAATTTTGGCTGGAAAGCCTGAATTGATAAACGGTGAAGTGTTGGGGCACGGTTCAACATAATCGGGTGCCCTTTCAAAATATTCTCTAATATATCCCAAACAACAGCTTCCTTTTTGTCTACCAGTTTCCTTGCAGACTTCACTGTTTTTACAATACCTCTTTCAATTAATTTTCGAATGATAAACGGTTTGAATAATTCTGCCGCCATATCTTTTGGCAAACCACACTCATGTAGTTTCAATTCAGGACCTACTACGATAACAGAACGACCAGAATAGTCAACCCTTTTACCTAATAAGTTCTGACGGAAACGACCTTGCTTACCTTTTAATACATCACTCAATGATTTCAATGCCCTTCCACCTTCTGCTTTTACAGCATTTGATTTGCGGCTATTATCAAACAATGAGTCAACAGCTTCCTGTAACATCCTTTTTTCATTACGAAGGATTACTTCAGGAGCTTTAATTTCTAACAACCTTTTCAAACGATTATTACGAATAATAACACGGCGATAAAGATCATTCAGATCAGAAGAAGCGAAACGACCTCCATCTAATGGAACCAATGGACGTAATTCCGGTGGAATGACAGGAATGTATTGCATAACCATCCATTCTGGACGATTATTGATTCTAGTATTGGCATCGCGGAATGCTTCTACAACACTCAAACGCTTCAAGGCATCTGCCTTTCTTTGCTGAGATGTTTCGTTAGCAGCTGCATTACGCAGGTCGAATGATAACTGATCCAAATCGATACGCTGTAACATATCATGCACAGCTTCAGCACCCATTTTAGCGATGAACTTTTGAGGATCATCATCAGGCAGGTATTGATTATCTTTTGGTAAAGTATCAAGTATATCTAAATATTCCTCTTCAGTTAATAAATCACCAGGGTTTTGTCCTTTATCTGCACGGACACCCGACTGGATTACAACAAAACGTTCGTAATAAACAATCGTTTCTAATTTCTTAGAACTTACGCCGAGTAAATAACCAATTTTATTTGGTAAAGATTTGAAATACCAAATGTGAACTACAGGCACCACTAATTTAATGTGTCCCATTCTTTCTCTACGTACTTTCTTCTCTGTTACTTCTACACCACAACGGTCACAAACGATACCTTTATAACGGATACGCTTATATTTTCCACAAGCACATTCATAATCTTTTACCGGACCGAATATTCTTTCGCAGAATAAACCATCTCTTTCAGGCTTATATGTACGATAGTTGATCGTTTCAGGCTTTAGTATTTCACCATAAGATCTTTCTAAGATATTATCTGGCGATGCAAGACCGATTGTGATCTTTGAAAAAGCCGCTTTGGGACGATTTTCTTTTCTGATTGACATATTCTTATTTCTAGTTTCTTGTATAAAATTTTGTTCCAGTCAAATCACCTTTTTAGGTGTGAAGTTTTTAATCAAACTTCATATCAAGCCCTAATCCTCTTAATTCATGTACTAATACGTTAAATGATTCAGGCACACCAGCTCTTGGTACATTCTCTCCTTTTACTATTGCTTCATACGTTTTTGCCCGGCCGATAATATCGTCCGACTTAATAGTCAATAATTCCTGAAGAATGTTTGAAGCGCCATATGCCTCTAATGCCCATACTTCCATCTCACCAAATCGCTGACCACCAAACTGAGCTTTACCACCCAACGGTTGTTGTGTGATCAAACTGTATGGTCCGATAGAACGGGCATGCATCTTATCATCCACCATATGGTGCAATTTGATAACATAGATAATCCCTACTGTAGCTTTCTGATGGAAACGTTCTCCAGTTTCACCATCATACAAATAAGTATGACCATGCATTGGAATATTAGCTTCATCACAATATTTAGCGATTTCTTCTACTGAAGCACCATCAAAAATTGGTGTTGCGAATTTCAACCCTAATTTCTCACCAGTCCAACCCAAGATAGTTTCGTAAATCTGACCAAGGTTCATACGACTTGGTACACCTAATGGATTCAATACAATGTCAACAGGAGTACCATCTTCAAGGAAAGGCATGTCTTCATGACGAACGATTTTCGCTACTATGCCTTTGTTTCCGTGACGGCCAGCCATTTTATCTCCTACTTTCAGCTTACGCTTAACAGCAAGATATACTTTAGCTAATTTCAATACACCAGCTGGTAACTCATCACCAATACTTATATTGAATTTCTCTCTCTTGTAGCGACCTAACTCTTCATTGAACTTAATGCTATAATTGTGTAGCAATATATTAACCTGGTCATCCACTTTTGCGTCGCCAGTCCAACCTAATGGATTAATGTTTGCAAAGTCAAGTCCACGAAGGTTCTTCTCTGTAAACTTGGCGCCTTTACCAATTTGTACTTCACCAAAGTTGTTAGTTACACTTGTAGAAGTATGATTAGCCAACAGTGTAGATAATTTTTCAATCAATACATCCATCAGATCATTTTCATTCTTCTCATGCATTTTTTCCAACTTCTCTATCATCGCTTTCTCTCTCACCTTACCATTCTTATCTTTCTTAGCTCTCTGGAAAAGTTTCTTACCTATAACTACACCCTCTACACCGTTTGGAGCTTTCAATGAAGCATCTTTTGCATCACCAGCTTTATCACCGAAGATGGCCCGTAGTAATTTCTCTTCTGGTGTTGGATCTGATTCCCCTTTTGGAGTGATCTTACCAATCAAAATATCACCTTCTTTTACAATTGCTCCTACTCTAATGATACCGTTCTCGTCCAAATCCTTAGTGGCTTCTTCAGAAACGTTAGGGATATCTGGCGTCAATTCTTCTTCACCGAGTTTAGTATCTCTTACTTCCAATTCATATTCAGAAATATGAACTGAAGTAAACATATCTTCTTTAACTACTCTTTCACTAATAACGATGGCATCCTCAAAGTTGTAACCTTTCCATGGCATGAAGGCCACTTTCAGGTTTTTACCTAATGCTAATTCACCATTTTGTGTAGCATAACCTTCAGTAAGGAAATCGCCGTTCTTTACTTTCTGACCTTTTTTAACAGCAGGATTTAAATTGATGCAAGTTTCCTGGTTGGTCTTAATAAACTTGGTTAGTTTGTAAATCTTTAGATCATCTTCAAAACTTACTAATTTTTCTTCTTGTTCACGGTCATAACGAACATGGATTTCGTTTGCATCAACAAACTCAACTACCCCGTTACCATCTGCATGAATCTGAATCCTTGCATCTCTAGCAGCTTTACCTTCCAGGCCGGTACCAACAATCGGCACATCAGCACGGATAAGTGGCACAGCCTGACGTTGCATGTTCGAACCCATCAGGGCACGGTTAGCATCATCATGCTCAAGGAAAGGAATCAACGAAGCACTTAAACCTACAATCTGGTTTGGTGCAACGTCCATATATTCAACATCATTCTTTTCAAGAATCGGAAAATCACCCGTTTCTCTACTTGCAATTCTATCTTCAACAAAATTTCCTTTATCATCCAAAGAAGTATTTGCCTGAGCAATTTTTGCCAGGTCCTCTTCTTCTGCACTTAGGAAATTTAATTCCTTCATATTCACTTTTCCTTCATTCACTTTACGATAAGGAGTTTCGATAAAGCCCATATCGTTAATCTTGGCATGTACACAAAGTGTAGAGATCAAACCAATGTTTGGACCTTCCGGTGTTTCAATCGTACAAAGACGACCATAGTGAGAATAGTGTACGTCACGAACCTCGAATCCAGCTCTTTCACGACTTAAACCACCTGGTCCAAGTGCTGAAATACGACGCTTATGTGTTATTTCTGATAATGGGTTAGTCTGATCCAGAAACTGGGATAACTGAGATGTACCAAAGAATGAATTGATAACAGAACTCAGCGTTCTTGCATTAATCAAATCAACTGGTGTAAACACCTCATTATCTCTTACGTTCATTCTTTCACGAATCGTTCTGGCCATACGAGCCAAACCAACACCAAACTGAGCATATAATTGCTCTCCCACTGTACGTACACGACGATTGCTCAAGTGATCAATATCATCAACCTCTGCTTTACCGTTAGTTAAGCGAACAAGATATTTAATGATAAGAATGATATCTTCTTTGGTTAATGTTTTCTTCTGTAGCGGTAAGTCAACATTCAGTTTACGATTGATCTTGTAACGACCAACTTCGCCTAAATCATAGCGCTTATCACTAAAGAATAATTTATCAATGATACCACGGGCAGTTTCATTATCCGGTGCATCAGCTCCGCGAAGCTGACGATAGATAAATTGAACCGCCTCCAGTTCACTGTTTGAAGTGTCTTTGTTTAATGTATTGTAAATAATTGCATAATCGCCACCCACATCTTCTCTCTGAATGAAAACGCTTTCAACTTCCATATCTGAAATAGTCTCAATTGCTTCTTCATCCAGCACTGTATCTCTCTCCATTACAATTTCGTTTCTTTCAATAGAAACTACTTCGCCGGTATCTTCATCTACAAAATCCTCAACCCAGGTTCTTAATACCCTTGCAGCTAGTCTTTTGCCAATGTATTTACCTAAAGTTTTTTTATCTGTTTTTACTTCATCAGCCATACCAAACAGCTCAAGGATATCCTTATCTGTTTCATAACCGATTGAACGAAGTAATGTAGTAACAGGGAATTTTTTCTTACGGTCGATATAAGCAAACATCACATTGTTGATGTCTGTTGCAAACTCCATCCAGGCTCCTTTGAAAGGAATAACCCTTGCAGAATAAATTTTTGTACCATTGGGGTGAACTGATTGACCGAAAAATACTCCTGGAGAACGGTGCAACTGAGATACAACAACTCTCTCTGCTCCGTTAACTACAAATGTACCACGAGGAGTCATGTAAGGAATATTTCCAAGGAAAACGTCCTGAACGATCGTTTGGAAATCCACATGCTCTTCATCATTACAGCTCAAGCGAAGTTTCGCTTTAAGCGGCACAGCATAAGTTAAACCTCTTTCCATACACTCATCAATAGAGTAACGGGGCGGGTCGATAAAATAATCTAAAAACTCCAGCACAAAAATATTTCTGGTGTCCGTAATAGGAAAATTATCCTTAAATACACGGAACAAACCTTCTACATTTCTTTTGTCGGGAGTCGTTTCTAACTGGAAAAATTCTTTAAACGATTGAATTTGTACTTCTAGCAGATCTGGAGTTTCAGCAAGGTGCTTAATCTTTCCAAAATCCACTCTTGAGTTCACTTTTGTTGAAGACATATGCGAAAACCGGTTTTACAACGTTGAAGACATACAAATCACTAACAGGATCTCATTTTTATTAAAAACGAAAACCTATGAAAGTCAATTACTTACGCATGATTTGGGATGTCAAAATATATTTGGCCAAAATAAAGGATTGCAAAGGTAGGGAATTATTATTCTTAACCAAGAAAAATTTGATCACAATAACCCGGCCAAAATACCATGAAATGGGCATTTCCCGGAATAATATGATTCCGTATTTTGCTATTAAATTTTGCTGATGGACCGAAAAAGAATTATTGCTGATTATTTGACTTTTACCCGTGGTAACAGAATTGCAATTTTGGTGATTCTGTTTTGTTTAATTGGCGTTTTTTTTCTTCCCGATTTTCTATCTAAGGAAAATGATTCCCTTCAAGTTTTAAGTGATACTACATGGATTTCGAAATTGAAAAGCTTAGAACAGCGGGCAGCCGATAATTCTTCAAATACAAGTTACAATAATGACAATAGTGCTAATTTCCAATTTGATAAAAAGTCAAATAATTATTATAGCAAAGCAAAAGGCGAATTATTCAATTTTGACCCGAATACACTTTCTACAGAGGGTTGGAAAAGACTTGGGCTAAGAGATAAAACTATAAGTACTATTCAGAATTATTTGAGCAAGGGCGGAAAATTTAGAATAGCAGAAGACCTTAGCAGGATTTATGGTCTCTTTCCAAATGAATATGAAAGAATTGCGCCATACATAACTATTCAATCAATTGAAAACCCATCAGCTATTAAGAAATATGAAGAATTTAATAAATACCCTGAAAATCAAAACTCCAAAACCAATTCATCAGACTACTCCATTATAGATATTAATACTGCTGACGCCAGTGAGTTTATGAGTTTACCAGGCATTGGGCCAACTTTTTCTACAAGAATCATCAACTTCAGGGAAAAACTGGGAGGATTTTATTCTATACAACAGATTGGCGAAACTTTTGGATTCCCAGACTCCACTTTTCAGAAAATAAAAAAATACCTGAAATTAGAAAATACAGCTATCAGAAAAATTAATATTAATACTGCTACTATTGACGAGTTAAAAGCACATCCATATATCAGGTACCAATTAGCAAACCCAATTATTGCTTATCGAAACCAGCATGGAAATTTTATAAGTCTTGAGAATCTAAAAAAAATTATGACTATAACTGAAGAATTGTATATAAAAATTTCGCCCTATCTTACTTTATAGTTTTAGAAAAAAATAAAAAACCCTTCGAAAAACGAAGGGTTTAAAAAATATTCAGTAAAAAATTAAGCTATCTCCACTTCAGCACCTGCTTCAGTTAATTTAGCTTTCATTTCGTCAGCTTCTACTTTAGAAACACCTTCTTTAATAGTTTTTGGAGCACCATCAACTAAGTCTTTTGCCTCTTTCAAACCTAATCCAGTTAAATCTTTAACGATTTTAACTACACCTAGTTTAGAAGCACCTGCACTCTTCAATACTACATCAAATGCAGTTTTCTCTTCTGCTGCTGCTGCACCATCTCCACCACCTGCTGCCATTACAACTGCAGCTGCTGCTGGTTCTATACCATATTCTGTTTTTAAGAAATCAGCTAATTCCTGAACTTCTTTTACTGTTAAGGCTACTAGGCCTTCTGCTAATGCTTTTACGTCTGCCATTTTATTTGAATTTTTACCGTCTTCACAGCTTTAATAATGCTCCAACGGCGGTTTTAAAAAAATTTGCCTTAATTGTCCCTCAGGCCTGGGAGTTCTTTTATTTAAAATGCAATTATTCTGCTTTGGGTTCATCAGATGATGCTTCCTCTGTTGCCGGAGGAGTTGTTTCTTCTGGCGCTGCTTCAGCTGCTGGAGTTGGTTTTACTTCTTCTGCAACAGGTGCCTCTACTACTGGTGCTTCAGCAACAACAGCCATTTCTGTTTCAGCCTTAGCTGTTGGTCCGTTTTCAGCATGATTCAATAATGCAGCCAATACTCTCTTAGCAGGAGATTGTAACAATCCAATAACCTCACCAATAAGCTCATTCTTAGTTTTAATTTGTGTAAGAGCTTTTAAACTACTATCACCAGTGTAAATATCCCCATTGATGAACGCCGCTTTTAAAACAGGCTTCTCACCATTACTTTCTTTACGGAAAGAACTGATAATTACAGCTGGATCTTTTGGATTCTCAGAAAACATTAATGCAGTTACCTTATGCAACGAATCGTAAACTCCTGCATATTTTTCAGCATCCAATGATTCCAACGCTTTTTTAATCAGCGTATTTTTTGCCACTTTCATTTCAACTTCTTTGCTAAAACAAGCACGGCGTAATTTGCCTACCTGTGCTACTGATAACGACTCAGTATCTGCAACATAAAAGTTATTGTATTGTGTGAATTTGCCTTTCAGCAATTCAATCACTTCGTTTTTTTGATCTTTTGTCATGACGTTTTATTTGTCATTCACCTTTCGGCGAATCAGTTTAGTAATTAATGAATAAATGCTTTTGCATCAATCGAAATTCCAGGGCTCATAGAACTAGCCATACTGATACCTCTAACGTAAGTACCTTTTGAAGATGCGGGTTTTGCTCTTAAAATAGCATTGATCAATTCCTGACTGTTCTCTGCAATTTTTTCAGGAGTAAAACTGATACGTCCTATTGAAGCATGAACAATACCTACTTTATCAACTTTAAATGCAATCTTTCCTCCTTTCACATCATTGACTGCATTTGCAACATCATTTGTTACAGTACCTGTTTTTGGATTTGGCATTAAATTACGAGGACCTAATACTTTACCTAATCTTCCAATCTTAGGCATTACAGATGGTGTAGCGATAATTACATCAATATCTACCCAACCACCATCTATTTTTGTTACATATTCATCTAAACCAACATAATCTGCACCTGCTTCTTTTGCTTCAGCTTCTTTGTCTGGCGTACAAAGAACTAATACTTTCTTTGTTTTACCAGTACCATGCGGCAAAGAAACTGTACCACGGATAGCCTGATCTGCTTTCTTTGGATCTACACCCAAACGTATATGAAGATCAACAGATGCATCAAATTTGCAGGTAGTAATACTTTTTACTAATGCAGATGCTTCTTTTAAAGAGTATGATTTATTGTCGTCAACTTGTGCGTTTACGACCTTTCTTTTTTTACTTATAAATGCCATTGTAATTCGTTTAAGGGTTCTTTAATTAATTTTCCCAAGGGGCTTTTCCTTCAACATTTAAACCCATGCTTCGGGCTGTTCCTGCTACCATTTTCATGGCACTTTCGATAGTAAAGCAATTCAAATCAGGCATTTTATCTTCTGCGATAGCTTTTACCTGATCCCAGTTTACTTTACCAACTTTTGCACGGTTGCTTTCCTTAGAACCCTTTTGAAGCTTTGCTGCTTCCATTAACTGAATTGCAGCAGGAGGTGTTTTCAACACAAAGTCGAAACTCTTGTCAGCATAGACAGTAATTAATACGGGGATTACTTTTCCTTGTTTGTCTTGAGTCCTTGCATTGAACTGCTTACAGAAGTCCATGATATTAATACCTTTAGAACCTAATGCAGGACCGATTGGAGGTGCAGGATTGGCCTGGCCACCCTTACACTGCAGCTTTACGTAGCCGCTGATTTCTTTTGCCATTTTTTATCTTTTTTGGTTATAGCGACTTTTCATTTACCATATGGCTTATTACTAAGTCTCCCAAATTCAATTGTATGTATAGCTTTTACTACACATATCCACCATTGCGCAAGCTATAGTGGTTAAAAAGAACTAATTGGGGCGGCGAAGTTAAATGCTTTTAATGAATTGGCCAAAGTATTTTTTAACACTTTGCCTGGTATGCGGTTTCTTATTTGAGCAATAATTGCGAAGCTCAATTCAGGGTATCAATCAATACATAAAAAAACCATCCAGCAAATGTGAATGGCTTTTAATAATTTAAAAATTATGGATTAACTAATTTTCTCAACCTGCATATAATTTAATTCTACAGGTGTTGAGCGACCAAATATTTTCACTGTTACTTTTAATTTCTTCTTTTCATCATTAACCTCTTCAATTACACCATTAAAGTCGTTAAAAGGACCTTCAATGATTTTAATTGTTTCGCCGACAATGAAAGGCTCACTCATACTTACACCACCAGCTTCAGCCATTTCATCCATTTTGCCCAACATCTTATTCACTTCTGCTTTACGAAGTGCTATTGGGTTTTCTTTTCCAAGAAAATGGATAACATTTGGAGTATTCTTTACTACATCTCTTAGATCGTCGCTTAATTTTCCTTCCGCAATTTCTATCATTACATAACCAGGATAATAATTCCTTTCCCGCATTACTTTTTTACCATTGGCAACTTTGTACACTTTTTCTACAGGAAGAAAAATCTGTCTTACCTGCTCCCAACCACCACGGCTGATTTCTTTATCCAAATATTCTTTTACTTTTTTCTCCTTGCCACTAACCACACGAAGTACAAACCATTTTGTATCTTGTTGATGTTCGTCTTCAATATGCCCGTTATTCTCTGTATTTTCTGTATTTGTAGTTACTTCCATTGCTTAGTAAAGTTTATCATAAACGAACTTCAATCCATTTCCAAAAACAGAGTCCATCGCCAATACAATTAATGTAATTACTATTGTAGCGGCAATTACAATCATTGTAGATTGCTGTAACTGAGGCCAGGTTGGCCAGGTTACTTTCTCTGTTAATTCTTTGTATGAATCTTTAAAATAATTAGCAATCTTAATCATGTTCTGAGTTTGTTATTTCTAATAATAAAAATCTGCACGGGCACTAGGATTCGAACCCAGATCAAAGGTTTTGGAGACCCGTATGCTACCGTTGCACCATGCCCGTAAATTACCTTTTGAAAATTTATTTTTTGAAATTTCGCAGGTATACTATTTAAAGAACTTTTAAAAACAAAGTACCTGAGGCTATATTTACCAAAGGTACTTTGTTTTATTTTAAGCCTCTTAAATTACTCTATATCAGAGTCTTAAGCGGCCATTATTTTATTTTATGATCTCAGTAACCTGTCCAGCACCAACTGTACGGCCACCTTCACGAATCGCAAATTTCAAACCTTTCTCCATCGCAATTGGCTGGATAAGTTTTACTGTCAACGAAGTGTTATCGCCAGGCATAACCATTTCAGTACCTGCATTCAGCTCAACCTCTCCAGTTACGTCAGTTGTACGGAAGTAGAACTGAGGACGGTATTTCTGGAAAAATGGAGTGTGACGTCCACCTTCTTCTTTGCTTAATACGTAAACTTCACACTTAAACTCTGTGTGTGGAGTAATTGAACCTGGCTTACAGATTACCATACCACGACGGATTTGAGTTTTCTCAATACCACGTAATAGTAAACCTGCATTATCTCCAGCTTCACCTTCATCCAATAATTTACGGAACATTTCTACACCTGTACAAGTAGAAGTAAGTGGTTCTTCAACAAGACCAACGATCTCAACTGCTTCTCCAACTTTAATACGACCTCTTTCGATACGACCTGTAGCAACAGTACCACGACCAGTAATTGAGAATACATCCTCAACTGACATAAGAAATGGCTGATCTACCGGACGAGGAGGAAGTGGGATATAAGAATCCACAGCAGCCATAAGCTCTTCAACTTGCTTTACAGCTTCAGCTTCTCCTTCTAATGCCTTAATCGCAGAACCCTTAATGATTGGTGTATTATCACCATCAAAACCATAGAATGTAAGTAGCTCACGGATTTCCATTTCTACTAATTCTAAAAGTTCCGGATCGTCAACCAAATCAACTTTATTCATAAATACTACAATAGTTGGTACACCAACCTGACGGGCAAGCAGGATATGCTCTTTCGTTTGTGGCATTGGACCATCAGTAGCAGCAACTACAAGTATAGCACCGTCCATTTGGGCAGCACCAGTAATCATATTTTTTACATAGTCAGCGTGACCTGGACAGTCAACGTGGGCATAGTGACGGTTTTCTGTCTGGTATTCAACGTGTGCAGTATTAATTGTAATACCTCTTTCTTTTTCTTCAGGGGCACCATCAATTTCATCATACTTTTTTGCAACGTTACCCATTCCTTTTGTAGAAAGGATAGATGTAATAGCAGCAGTTAATGTTGTTTTACCGTGGTCAATGTGACCGATAGTACCAATGTTAACGTGGGGTTTTTCCCTCTTAAAGGTCTCTTTTGACATTGTTATCTGTTTTAAATTGTGTTTTACTAAAAATTGTTGTTTTATTAAGAAATCGAAAACAATTAAATGCCTTACGACATTCTTAAATTTTCAATTTTTTTTACATTTTCAATACTTCTTTAGCGATTAGAGAGCCGTTAGTGAGAATCGAACTCACGACCTCTTCCCTACCAAGGAAGTGCTCTACCACTGAGCTACAACGGCTTAATTGAGTCATTGAAGTCAGTGAGAGTCATATTAGCCAAAAGTTACAAACCTTTTCTCATTTGACTCTTTGACTAATACGACTCTTTTTTGAGCGGAAGACCGGGCTCGAACCGGCCACCTGAAGCTTGGAAGGCTACCGCTCTACCAAATGAGCTACTTCCGCTGTTATATATTATTACAAAGAACTTTTCACCATCGCCTAAGCTAAGATGAATAAAGTGGGCAGAGCTGGATTCGAACCAACGTACTCGTGAGAGAACAGATTTACAGTCTGTCGCCTTTAGCCACTCGGCCATCTGCCCCCGGTAATCAAATCTTATGATTTGAAGACTTTCTTAAAACAGATCAAAAATCTGTACAATTTGAGCCGAAAACTGGAGTCGAACCAGCGACCTACTGATTACAAATCAGTTGCTCTACCAACTGAGCTATTTCGGCTTAAATAAAAGCAATAAAGAACTACCCCCATTTTTGGGAAGGCAAAGGTAAGGGAATTTAATAATTGGAAAAATTTTGATGTGTATTTTTTTCCTTGTTTTCAAACAGTTGTGAATAAAGTTTGAAATCCTTTATTTTAAACTGCCAAGTTCTACGCTTTTCAAAAATTGTAAGAGATGAAAAAATTACTTAAAATAAAAAAGGCCCTGCGAATGCAGGGCCTTTTTTATTTTAGGCTGCTTTTTTTTCTTTATTTCTTTTAATCTGAATTATCATTGAATCGAGAGCATGATCAAAAGACTCTTCAAAAGATTTAGAAGTTGATTTTACAAAAAAATTGTGACCTGGTATATGGACTCTTATCTCTGCAATTTTATCCTTAATTGCATGCACAACATTGTCAAGTTTCAAAAACACATTTATCCTAATAATGTGATCGTTGAAATTACTCAGTTTTTCAAGTTTTCGATTTACAAACTCAATTAACTTCGTGTCTGCATTAAAATGAACTGATTGAATGTTTACGTTCATAATCATTTTAGTTTAATCTGTGAAACAATAATTTAAAGAACTTCGGTTAATTTTTCCTTGGGTTCTGATTTTAATATCAGTTTCAAGTTACGGAAAAACAGTATTTATCCAAAACAAAATGCTGAAAATATATTATTGTGCTAAAAGAAAGCTTTAAGATTTCGGATGAGCCTTTTTATGGACGTTTTTTAATTTCTCGATAGTATTGTGAGTGTATATCTGAGTTGAAGAAAGGCTGCTATGACCCAATAGCTCTTTAACAGCATTAAGATCAGCCCCATTATTCATTAAATGGGTGGCGAAAGTATGACGAATAACATGCGGACTTTTCTTCTCAAGTGTACTAGCTTGAGATAAGTATTTATTTATTAATAAATAAGCATATTTAGGATAAATTTTCTTTCCTTTTTCGGTTACTAAAAGTACATCATCTGTACTATCAAATTCCCTCTTTTTAAGTTCCTGATACTCACTTATCATAACTAACAAATCTTTCCCTACCGGTATTATTCTTTCTTTACTGCCTTTACCGAGCACTTTTATCTGAGATCTGCTGAAGTCAATTTGCGAGTCTTTTAAATTAATTAGTTCGCTTAACCTCATTCCAGTTGCGTAGAAAACAGAAATTAATAGCTTAGCATTTAGCGATTTCCAATTTTCAGTGGAATTATTTAATAGATTTATTAATTGCTTAGTTTCCGACTCCTTTATGTAAACAGGAAGTCGTTTAGCAATCTTAGGACTAATTACTTTATTCATGGGGGAGACTTCAATAACCTCCATTTTAAGCTGATATTTGAAAAAAGATTTTAGAGTTGATATTTTTCGATTAATAGATTTTGTTCCAATACCCATGCTCTTGACCGAAGCAAGCCAACTACGTATATAAGTATGATTTATACTAATTACGTCTACATCGCCAAACTGAATTTCAAGAAAATTAAAAAAATCAAAAAGGTCTGTACGATAGGAAGTAATGGTATTTGGAGAATATCTTTTTTCAAATTTCAAATACTCAAGAAATGCGTTAACTAATTGGTTATTAGAATTTGCCATCAAGAAATAATAAATTTTTGCATTTAAATTGCTTCAATTAATTACATAAAAAAAGACAGCTACAAAGTTATTAACTCTGCAGCC
Organism: Chitinophagaceae bacterium; assembly: GCA_024643655.1. Lineage (GTDB taxonomy): Bacteria > Bacteroidota > Bacteroidia > Chitinophagales > Chitinophagaceae > JJ008. The sequence goes on from JAHEMM010000017.1 coordinate 37,864, forward strand.
ATCTTACATATAATATTCTTTGGGCTAAGACTAGATTTCTATTTTGCCGCTAGCTATATTCTGCTTGTAAATTGCTTTTAAAACTTCGCCACGACGTCTTACCGAAGGCTTTGTAAAAGCCTGACGATCTCTAAGTTGTAGCAAAACTTTCGATTTCTCGAACTTCTTTTTGTACTTTTTTAAAGCTTTGTCAATGTTTTCGCAGTCTTTTGAATCTATAATTAACATAATTGATATACCTCCTTTGGTATTTTTTTGGATTGCAAAGATAGGAGGAAAATTGGAAATATGAAACAGAAAAAGAAATGATTTACTTTGCTATTATGTTTACAGGAATTATTGAATCAACCGGAACGATTAAAAAAATCATTTCAAAGGGAACCAACAAGACATTTTTAGTAGAATCGGCATTATCTAATGAGTTAAAAATAGACCAAAGTGTTAGCCATAGCGGAGTTTGCCTCACTATTGAAGCTGTAAATGGAAATTCATATCAAGTTACTGCTATTGAAGAAACACTTAAGAAAACTGCCTTAAATGAATGGGTGACAGGATCGATCATTAATCTTGAAAGATGCCTGCAAATTGGTAGCCGTCTTGATGGCCATATTGTTCAGGGACATGTAGACTGTGTTGGGATTTGTAAAAAAATAAAGGAAAGAAAGGGCAGTTGGGAATATGAGTTTGAATTTCCGAAGAAATTTGCAGGTCTTGTGATTGAAAAAGGATCAATCACCATTAATGGCATAAGCCTTACTGTTTTTAATATTCGACTGAAAAGTTTTTCAGTTGCTATAATTCCTTACACTTATCTGTACACCAATATAAAGGATATTAAAATTGGCGATAAGGTGAATTTGGAATTTGACCTAATAGGTAAATATTTATTAAGGCAATTAGAGTTGAAATAAAGTTTGCATCGCATAAAATGATAAAAAAACTAATTCAATATTCTTCGATTGTTTTAATAGTCGCAGTATCTTTTTTGTTTGCAAAAAAACCGCCAGAGAATAAAGGCCCAGATAGATTATGTCCGTTTAACTATGTTCA
>JAHEMM010000174.1 GCA_024643655.1 Chitinophagaceae bacterium
GTAGAATTATCAAGTCCAAAAAAATTTTTTATGCCGCCTGCATTTCCCGCTATGTCTCCGAAATTATGTGAAACTTTAAAAGATAATTTTCCTCTTCCAACAGTTTCTGTAGTATTTGCATTTATCGCTTTTTCAGAGCTGAAAATCTCAACAGGGGTTTTCTCTTTTTCCTTATTATCCTGCGCCTGTACTATTAAACAGTTTGCAAATAAGGGAACAATTAATATATATTTTACTCTATTCATTATTAATATTTACATCCGAAATAAATCGATGAAAATATTAATGAGGTTGCCTTTGATTTTATTTAATGTAAATTATTTCAGCAATTTATAAAACCTTTCCAATTCGCCTTTTTCAGTAGGAGATAATAATTCATTGTTATCATATTTTACTTTAAAAAACAACACTCTTTTATGATCTGGGTAGTTATTTAATATAGCTGTAATCATGTCAGCTGACTTTTCATCTTTCTCATAAAGGGGGGTATTAGGAGGCAGTTCAGATTTTTGTTTACTATGCTTTCTTAAAATAATTGCCTCGAGTGTTGCCATCTTGTTCGGAGGTATTGTTTTTACTTTTTGCGCTTTATTATACAATCCTTCCAGTTGCTTTTTACTCAATCCGCCCCTTTCTATATACTGATGATGTATACTTTTGGCAAAAGAAGATAACGGCTGTGCTTCCATTACTGCTTTTAGTATGTCCAACACAATATCTACATCCGGGTTTAATCTGTTCATAATACTTATATATGATATGGCAAAGGTAAAGCTCTTCTGATGCAATATATCAAGCTATTAATTCCGTTCGTCAAAGTGAATTAATAATAGTTAAACTAAACATTTCCTTTGTGCTGTGAAATTTATTATTCATTAATCTCAAAAAATAACATCATGAAATCAATTACGAGTAAAATAATGGCACTACTATTTATTTGTACAACATTATTTGCATTTACTGCAAAACCAGGTGGTGAGTCATTTGAAATTTATCTGAATAACAAACTTGTACTACAGCGCTTTGGTAACAAAATAGATGATATTAAAAGCCTGAGTTTGAACCATAGTATTTCAAATCAAAAAATAAGTGTTAAGTATAACCATTGTGGAAGGGTTGCAAAAAACAGACAAATAACAATCCGTAATGCTAAGAATAGAATACTAAGCATATTGAAATATCCAGATGCAAGTAGTCCAATGTCGGGAATGGAGATAAATGTAAAAGATTTACTCAATTTAAAAAATGTCAATGGAAATACATTAACACTTTATTACTCATCGACTCAATTAGTTAAAGGAAGAGAACTTGTACATTTATTGATTCCGGATATATCGAAATAATATAGAATAACATAAGTAAAGCCCTGACATAGTGCCAGGGCTTTACTATTAAGCAATGAATTCCAATAATTATTTGCTTGCAGATTCTTTACGTATCACATTCAATGCACCACCTGCTTTAAACCATTCAATTTGCTGTTCATTATATGTATGGTTAACAGCAATTGAATCCGATGTTCCATCTGCATGATTCAATACTACAGTTAATTGAACACCAGGCGAAAAGGTTGTTAGTCCATTTATATCAATACTATCATCTTCCTGCACCTTATCATAATCTGCTTTGTTTGCAAATGTTAAGCCCAGCATACCTTGCTTTTTAAGGTTCGTTTCATGAATCCTTGCAAAGCTTCGAACGATGATAGCCCGAACACCTAAATGTCTTGGCTCCATTGCAGCATGTTCTCTTGAAGAACCTTCTCCATAGTTCTCATCACCAACCACTACACTGCCAATATCGGCAGCCTTATAAGCTCTGGCAGTAGCTGGTACAGGACCATATTCACCCGTAAGCTGATTCTTTACGGTATCAGTTTTTTCATTATAAAAATTAATAGCACCAATCAACATATTATTACTGATATTATCGAGGTGTCCACGGAATTTCAACCATGGGCCAGCCATAGAAATATGATCCGTTGTACATTTCCCTTTTGCTTTAATCAGCAATTTTAATCCTTTCAGATCAACCCCTTCCCAGGCTTTGAATGGCTCCAGTAATTGCAATCGCTTTGATGCAGGATCAACCACTACTTGAATTCCACTTCCGTCAGCAGCAGGTGCCTGATACCCCGCATCTTTTACATCAAACCCTTTTGGAGGTAATTCAAAACCGGTTGGTTCTTTTAATAAAACATCTTCGCCTTTATCGTTCTTTAATGTATCTGTAAGGGGATTAAATGCTATAGAACCGGCCATTGCCATAGCAGTAACAATTTCCGGACTTGCTACAAATGCATGTGTACTTGCATTACCATCATTTCTTTTTGCAAAATTTCTGTTGAATGATGTGATAATTGTATTCTTACGAGTTGGATCATCCATATGCCTTGCCCATTGACCAATACAAGGACCACAAGCATTGGCTAAAACAACACCACCGGCATCTTCAAACTCTTTAATGAAGCCATCTCTTTCAATTGTATATCGCACTAATTCACTACCTGGTGTAATGGTAAATTCAGATTTAGTTTTTATTCCCTGACTTACTGCATCTTTTACAATTGAAGCACTTCTGCTTATATCTTCATAAGATGAATTGGTACAAGAACCAATCAATGCTACTTCTAATTTTGCCGGCCAGCCATTCTTTTCGAC
>JAHEMM010000100.1 GCA_024643655.1 Chitinophagaceae bacterium
GTTTAGTAGCCTTTTTTATTGCTTTTTTAGGAGCTGTTTTCTTTTTAGTAGCCATAATTTACCCTTTTTTTGAAACAATCACATTTAGAGAAACTTCGTTAATATCTATAGAAATCCCATCTTTAATTGCTGTTGAAAACTCTAGTTCATCAGCCAGAATTTCGGCGCAAATATAGTCTTTATACTTTGCCAATGAAGCTTTTAATCCATCTGCCTCAGATACAGTCACTTTTACTCTGTCTGTAAGCTCAAACCCACTATCCTTACGAATTTTTTGAATCCTATTTACAAATTCTCTGGCATTCCCTTCTGCTTCCAATTCCGGTGTAATAGTAATGTCTAATGCAACGGTTAAGCTGCCTTTATTCGCTACGGTCCAGCCCGGAATATCCTCGCTATTGATATCAACTTCAGCGAGTTGTAATATTACAGGTTCATCATCAATTGACAAATTATATTGTCCTTCTTTTTCCAACAATGCTATATCCTCCTGTGTGAATTGAGATAAAGCTGTGGATACTGCTTTCATTTTAGATCCAAGTTTTTTACCAAGGGCAACAAAATTGGGCCTTATCTTTTTACTGATAAAAGTATTGTCAGGGTTTAAATATTCAATTTCCTTAATATTAACTTCTGCCTTAATCAGTTCTTCTACTTTTTGAATTTGATCCTTCATGGAAGTACTCATCACCGGAATCAATACTTTTTGTAAAGGCTGTCGAACTTTGATGTTCACTTTCTTTCTTAATGAAAGTATTAAGGAAGATGAATCCTGTGCCAGTTGCATTCTTTCTTCTAATAAAACATCGATTACCGATTCGTCTGCTACCGGATAATCGGTATGATGAACTGATTCCGCATTGAATCTATTAGTAACTGCATTCAGGTTTTGAAAAACAGTATCACTAAAGAATGGAGAGATTGGTGCTATCAATCTGGTGATTGTTTCCAGACACTCATACAAAGTTTGATAAGCACATATCTTATCTTGCTCATATTCGCCTTTCCAGAACCGTCGGCGGCATAAACGGACATACCAATTACTCAAATGTTCGTCTACAAAATCTTCGATTACCCGACCGGCCTGGGTTGGCTCAAAGTCATCCATATAGGCATTTGCCTTTTTTACCACTGTATTAAGTGAAGAAAGAATCCAGCGATCAATTTCCGGTCGTTCTGCTAAAGGAATATATTTTTCTTTGAAAGCAAATCCATCTACATTAGAATAGAGTGCAAAGAACTGATAAGTATTATATAATGTTCCGAAGAATTTGCGTTGTACTTCTTTGATACCCTCAAGGTCAAACTTCATATTATCCCAAGGTGAAGCATTAGTAACAAGATACCATCTTGTTGCATCGGCACCAAAGGTTTCAATGGTTGTGAACGGATCAACCACATTGCCTAACCGCTTACTCATTTTATTGCCATTCTTATCCAACACTAATCCGTTGGAAACACAAGTTTTGTATGCAACACTATCAAATAACATTACAGCAATTGCATGTAAAGTATAAAACCAGCCTCTTGTTTGATCTACACCTTCAGCTATATAATCGGCCGGGAAGCTTTTTTCAAATGTTGCTGCATTCTCGAAAGGGAAATGCCATTGTGCATAGGGCATCGCTCCACTATCGAACCAAACGTCAATCAAATCAGGTACCCGTTTCATCGGTTTGCCAGATTTACTTACCAGAATAATGTCATCAACATAGGGTTTATGCAAATCAAGGGCATCCCTAAATCCCTCCGAAGGAGGGACTTTTGATACTCCGGCATCAAAAGATTTCTTTAATTGCTCTTCCAGTTCTTTTACTGATCCGATACAAATTTCTTCTTCTCCGTCTTCTGTCTTCCAGATAGGTAGCGGTGTGCCCCAGAATCTTGAACGACTCAGATTCCAATCCACCATATTTTCTAACCAGTTACCAAAACGACCTTCGCCAGTTGATTTTGGTTTCCAATTGATGGTCTTATTAAGTTCCACCATTCTTTCTTTTACAGCAGTGGTTTTAATGAACCATGCATCCAAAGGATAATATAGGATTGGTTTATCGGTTCTCCAACAATGGGGATAGTTATGTTCGTATTTTTCTACTTTAAATGCCCGGTTCTCTTTTTTCAGTTTTACACTGATGTCTACATTCACATCTACATAATCCGGGTCATCTTTATAATTCTTTACATATCGGTTACTAAATTCTCCAAGACCATCAACAAACTTGCCTTGTCTGTCGACCATCGTTAGAATGCCGATATTATATTTCTTACCTACTTTATAGTCATCAGCACCAAAAGCAGGGGCCGTATGTACGATACCGGTACCATCTTCAGTAGTAACAAATGTATCTACCATTACACGGAATGGTTTTGCATCTGGAGTAATTTCCTGTATTGCTTTTAATGAATTGGCTTCGTAAGGAAGTAGCTGTTCATATTCGGAATATTCTAATTCTTTTCCTTTGAATTCAGACAGTACTTTATAAGGGATATTCTTTCCGTCGTTTTTATACTCTGCAAAATCTGCATTTTCATGTTCTGCTTTGAAATACTTGCTTAACAATGCTTTTGCTAAAATGATATTAATTTGATTATGTAAATAAGGATTGAATGTATTCACTAAAACATAATCGATATTTCCACCAACCGTTAAGCCAAGATTAGAAGGCAAGGTCCATGGAGTTGTAGTCCATGCCAAGAAAAAAACTTCTTCATTATTAGCAGCATCGAATAAGAATTTAGATTTTTCATTATTGATTGCTTTAAACATTGCCACAGCAGAAGTATCCTTTACATCTTTATATGTTCCAGGTTGATTCAATTCATGTGAACTCAATCCTGTACCTGCTGCCGGTGAGTAAGGCTGGATGCTTACACTTTCATATAAGAATCCTTTTTTATAAAGTTCACTTAGTATCCACCAGAGGGTTTCAATGTATTCATTCTTGAAAGTGATATAAGGGTCATTCAGATCAACCCAATAACCCATTTTATTAGTAATATCGTCCCACTTGTCTTTATACCGCAATACCGCTTCCCGACACTTCTGATTATATTCTTCTACGGTTATCTTTTTACCTATATCCTCTTTAGTGATGCCAAGTTCTTTTTCTACACCGAGTTCAATTGGTAAACCGTGAGTATCCCAACCTCCTTTCCGTTTTACCTGGAATCCTTTCATGGTTTTATAGCGGCAAACCAGATCCTTTAGCGTTCTGGAAATAACATGATGAATACCGGGCATACCATTGGCGCTTGGCGGACCTTCATAAAATACAAAAGGAGTAGCGCCTTCACGTAGGGATACACTTTTTTCAAAAGACTGGTTTTTAGTCCATTGTGCCAACATTTCTTGCTCGAAAGCAGGCAGGTTTAACCCCTTAAATTCATGATATTTTGCATTCATAGCCATTCTAAAATGGCAGCAAAGTTAAGAAAATTCACTGGGGTATGGGTAATAAAAAGCTACAAAGATCAGATCTCTGCAGCTTTTTATTGAAAGTATGATTATTTAAAAATTCTTTGAACCGTCAGATTGATATGTAAATCTCATTTTATAAATAATTTGTTGAGGTACAGGGCCAGTAAAGGGTGCATAATCTGCAGAAAGTAATTCCATTTTTGCATAATGCAATCCATCACCGGTGCGGAAAATGAAAACTTTTCCTGCTTTTGGCGAAAGAGTTCTGGCAACCGGATTATAATCATACCAGCTACCATCCTTAATGGCCCTATTTGAATTAGTTGTATCATATGCATACCCAGTTGAAGGAGCAACTTTGATATTATCAAATAAACCATCTTGTACGATTACCCCTGCATTTCCTGGTCCACTGCTATTACTGTTAACTAAAAAAGTAGTCAATCTTAAAGCAAAATCCCATTTAGTTGAAGTAGAATCTGAGTTAACTACTACAGAAGTATCCTTAAAACTAAAGAGTGTAAAAGATGATGAGCTACTGAAATTGACAGTTATTTCCTTTGTTTTAGTTATCGGTTGGGAAGGGGTAGTGGATTTATCTTTACTACACGATACAGCAAACAGGGTAATAATTACAAATGCTGCAAAAAATAGAACCTTTTTCATTTTATATGTTTTTTTTGTTTTGAAAATTTTTCAATTGAGTAATTAATGTTTATAAAAAATAGTCTTCCGGGTAAATTGGACATCTTCTCTGCATTTGTATAATCAAGAATGTTTTCAATGCCCGCCTGTACTTGAAAATGATTGTTGATTGTTTTTGCTACTGCCCAATTTATCATAAGGAATCCATCAGCCATTTCATTGGTATCGTCAGCAATATTATTTCCATTAATATCTCCGAACCCAAATTTGCCACGATACACTAGCCTGAGATAAGAATTCCATCCATTTTTTAAATTGTCGTATAATATTTTAAAATTGCCGGTATGACGGGATCTGTTAAACAAACCAAAGTAATTCGATTTAGTTACCAATGAAGTTTGAAGTGTAACCGGATCTCTTTTATAAATATTTTGATCATTTATTCGTTGTAAAACATCTTTGTCTTTCGCATCTAAAAACTGATATCCGGCAGCTACAGTTAATTGTGCCAATAGCTTATATTTTATATCTGCTTCAACTCCTTGCGTATATACCCTGCCGATATTGTGATAGCTGAAAATTGCCTGATTATTAACTCTTGAAAAAGGGAGTGAATAAACATCAATAAGATTCCGGATATCATTTCGAAATATCCCGAATTCAACATTCCATTTGGCATCATTATATTTTACACCTGCATGTGATCCAAATGAATTTTCTGGCTTAAGCTCTATATTGTTTTGAAAAGCAGATATGTCAGCACCTGATTGTAACTGTCCTTGTTGTTGCAATCGTTGTAATTCCGACCCTAATTCTTTACTGCCTAATAATGAATACCCAATTTGTGCATTATAGAAATTTAAGTACAGATGCCTGAAGTCTGGAGCTTTAAAGCCCCAACCGGACGAAGCTGTAAACTTCCATTTATTATTGGGTTTGTATGCTAAACCAATCCGTGGGCTAACCCTTGCATTAAAATCTGTTCTTTTGTCCAGCCGTGCTCCGGCAATGATGGTCAATTTATTCTTTAATAAATACCATTCTTCTTGTGTAAATGCATACAAGGTTGTTACTGTTTTTTTTCCTGCATAACGAGAGGCATCAATCATTTCAAAATAACTGCCAATACCAGCGACATATTTGCTCTGACCATCCTTTCCGCTTTCGAATTGTATTTCTGGCTTAATGATAGATTGGTTGAACGTTGTTTCGTCAAACTGAATATTCGTATTATCAAGATTTACAAATGAACGATTCTGATAGCGGTTATAAAAAGTTCGGAAGAACACTTTATGATTGTCTTTCCATTTCCAACGTAACTGTGTGAAAGCTGTTTTGTCTTTTTCGGAGGTATGACCTTTTACTGTGGCAGGATTGTTTTGCCAAAAAATTTCGTAATCATTTTTTTGTTTGGAATCGAAATTCCGAACTGACATCAGCCATTGAAGTTTGCTGGAAAAATCATGTGTAACTTTTATTTGTCCATTCCAGTCTCTGTAAGGATCAACTGTCTTTCCATAGATGTTTTTATTTAAATCATACCCTGAAGTAGAATACCTGTTCAGAAAAAACTGAACCCCTGTTTTATTGAATTTATTTGAATAGGATATGGTAGCGCCATGTGTATTATAAGAGGCCGTATGTAACTGCAGTTCTATTTTTTCTTTTTGAGGTGCGACTGAAATAATATTGATAACCCCTGCCATCGCTTCACTTCCATATAAACTAGATGACGGCCCTTTAACTATTTCAACTTGTCTGATATTACCGGTAGCCAATCTACCGAGTTTTAATATGCCGGCATTCCTCCCAATCAGTGGTTCGCCATCTAACAGTATTAATGTATAAGAAGGATCCAGACCTAACATCTGCACGCCTTGCCCAAATGGATTAGGATAGCCATTTAAAGAAGTGGCAAGATTGCTATTAACAATTACGATTCCAGTTTGCTCTTGTAAAATATTTTGAAACCGTAGAGAACCCGTTTGTTGAATAGTTTTTTGATGAATAATACTAACCGGAACGGCTACATTGCCCAATTTTCTTTCTGTACGGGTAGCAGTAATTACTACTTCATCCATCGTCTTGTTAAAGAGAGTATCCTCTTGTGCAAATAGAAAAGGACTAATAAGTGTGGTTAATAAAACAACGGCAACTTTCAACATATCTTCTATAATTCACCGCAAAGGTTCATCAGTAAAAGTTGAAAATTATCATGCTATTGTCATCAAGTTGCGATCAAAAATAGTTTGACAAATAAATGACAGCAATTCGTTAAACAGTCATTTTGCTTGTTGATTAAAATCATATTAATTATTAAATAATAATCAACAAGAATAAAAATGCATTGCTAATTCAATAGATTAATTTTATTTTTTGTTTGATGATTTTAAAATTTTGCACCAATACTTATAAAGAAGGTTCGCCCATCTGCAGGTAAAGCACCTGGTCCGGGATAACCACCAGCTCGTCGTGTGAAATATCTTGTATCCAATAAATTATTTATGCCAGCTTTTAAATTATAGGATTTTAAAAACTTATATGTTGCAGTAATATCCATAATTGTATATGAAGGTATCATGCCGTTTTGAGCATTAGTTGTTGCTCCTAAAGTGTTATTTGCATCACTAAAAGTTTCGCTAACATAGCTTATCTGACCTGTTAGCAAAAATGATTTATAACCTGTTGTAATACCTCCTCGAAAGATATGTTGAGGGGCATTTTCTACTTTCTTTCCTTTAGTTGCTGCGTCTTTATGATTACTGCTATATTTTGCATTGGTAAGTCCATAAGAGCTAAAAATAATAAGGTCAGTATTTTTCTTTTTTGAATTCAATTTTCCTGCATTAAATTCTATATAGCTTTCTATTCCTTTGCTTACACTGTTTCCTACATTCGTAATAAGTCGGTATGAGGGAGAGCCTGTAATCGTTATAGCTCCAATACGATCACTATATTGTAAGTAATATGCACTGATATCAAACTGCAAAATATCTCTAACCTTTCCTCTATAACCTATATCAAAATTATATCCTTTTGCATCTTTCAGGTTGTTGTCAATCACATCAGTTGTAGGAGGAGCTTGTAAATTGGCAAACTGAATAGGACGATAAGCCTGTGAAATGTTAGTATAAATTTCTGTTTTATCTGAAACATGATATTCGGCGCCAATGCCTGCTAATATAAAGTCTCTGCTTCGATTAATCTGCTGAAGAATAATTGGCGAGCCACCGGAAGTAAATCCGTTTCTTCCAGATGCTGCGCCTGCAAGCCATTCATATCTTATACCTGGAATTACCAATAACTTATTGCTGATTCTAAAAATATTTTCAATAAATAGAGCTGTATTGTTTGATTTGAATTCAATATCTCTTGAATAACTTCCTATCACTGTAGGTTCATACTCAGTTCCAGTTGTTCCTTTACCATCTGCCAATCTATGAGTAATGCCAGTGTATAGACGAATGCCGGCAGAAAATGTATTTTTAATTTTGCCAATTGAATAATCAGTAATGAAACGACTTTCTATCCCAAAATTTCTGTAGGTGTCTTTTTGTATCGTTCTATTATTGTATTCACCTGTTGAAATATTTATGGAGTCTTTTATTGTGATGGGTTGTAAAAACCCTAAGCTATTTCGGTTGCCAATAGTGGCAAAGAGTTTTGTATTCCACCTGGTATTTTCATTTAAATTGTAATTCAGCATCAATGCAGGGGTTGTCCATTCAATGTCAAACCAGTTACGGCTTCGACTACTCTCTTTGGCATCTTGTTGTATTTGGCTATCAATTAACCCGCCAGCTTGTTGGCTACGTGTATGTGAATGCATTATTTCTGCTGTGAGTGATAAGTTTGGGTTAAAAAAATAAGTAACAGTTCCAAAACCTGCATTAGAGAAAAAACGGCTGTTCTTTCTCCAACCATTACCATTGCGATGATCCAGAAAAGAATAATAGTGAATTTTTTTAGTCTTACCGCCTATTGCATTATAGCTATTGAATAATGAATTGCTCCCAACCGTTTGTTGTGTTTCAAATTCAAATTTTTTATTAATCTCATTACCGTTTCTTAATATGAAATTTACCATTCCGCCAAACTGTGGCCCATATTGTAAAGCACCTTGGCCTCTTACTACTTCTATTCTTTGAACGGACTGTAATTGTGGATTATAATATGCTTCGGGATAGCCAAAAGGATCTGCGGCAATATCATATCCATTTTGACGAACATTGAATTCCCAACTTCTGTTGGGGCTTAATCCCCTGGCTGCAATTCCAATCTGAATACCACTGGGGTCGCTTTCCCAAACATGAATACCGGGAACCTTGGCCAATACCTGGCGCATAGTATTATTCACAACATTTCCTTGTACATTATCCAATACGATCAATGCATTTTTTTTACCTGCATAAATGGTAGTTCCAACAATTTCAGGCAATTGCTGATAGTCACTTTTGCTCTTCTTGCCTACTACAGTAATATCAAGTAAATAGTTATTTCGAATTTTTGTAGAATCATCAATGAATATTTTTTCTCTTTTTTGTGCAGTTAATTGTATTGAAAAAATAAAGCTAACTGTTATCAAGATCACTCTTCTTGACATAAATAATATTTTAGGTTGCAAAAATGAGTGGATGAATACTTTTAATGTTTACGGAAATAGTAAAACAGTTTACGCAAAACGAAAACAAAAAAGGCTGCTCTAATTAGAACAGCCTTTTTTGTTTTTTCAGTATTTAAATTATTCAACTATAATAATACCTTTTGCCGTCACTCTTACTTCTTTTTCAGGCTTTGTGATCTTGGCAATTTCTTCTTTAGATTTTTTTGCATCTTCTGCATAATGTTTTAATTCAGCTACAGAAGTCGTTTTCAATTTTACTTCACCATCAATAATGACTGTTTTGCCTTTTGCTGCAGTGGGTAAAAAGAATCCATAATCTTTCATCTTAACGGTAGCATTCGTTCCATCTGCTAATTCCAACTTCAACCAGCACCCTTTATTTGGACAAACTTCAACAATCTTTGCTTTAATTTTTGTGTCTGGAAATTCTGCTCCTGCATTTAATTTTGTAACAACATCATCAATATTCATTGCATCAGAAGTGGTTGCTACTTTTTCACCATACCAATCGCCTGGTTTTGCATCACCTGCAGGAGGTTGTGCGTTAGAAATAAATGCTAATGTCACGATGGCGGCCGTTAAAAAAAACTTTTTCATGTGTATCTATTTATTTTTGTTATTTACAATTAGGAATGCAAAGATAACTTTTAGATTGAAATGGTTGCCTAGTTTGATAAAATGGGATTTTTGAACTCAATTGGTGCTGAAGATATAGCGTTTAAGAAATTCAGCAGATCTTTTTTCTCTTTTTTGCTCATTTCTAATGGCTTTATTAACCTGTTATTACCGGCTAATTTTCCATTATTAAGCTTGTCAATAATTTCCTCCATGTCATTGGCCATACCATCATGCATCCATGGACCCGTTTTCATCACATCTCTTAGTGAAGGTGTTTTAAATTTTCCTACATCTTCATCCTTATGTGTGACCTGATAGTATCCATTATCATTTCCTGAAAACCCAATATTATGAAACTGATTGTCTGTAAATAGCGGCCCATTATGACAATTCATGCACCTTGCTTTGGTACGAAATAAATGAAGTCC
>JAHEMM010000101.1 GCA_024643655.1 Chitinophagaceae bacterium
TTCGTGCTGTCTCCATTTTTACATCGGCAGGATTTAATTCAAAATCCACTTCTTCTGCTTCCGGCATTACTGCAACTGTTGCGGCAGATGTATGTACTCTACCTTGTGTTTCAGTATCAGGTACTCTTTGCACCCGATGCACACCACTTTCAAATTTCAGTATTCCATACACATCGTCGCCAGTTACTTCTAGTTGTACTTCTTTGTATCCTCCAACTGTACCTTCATTCTCACTAAGCAAAGCGGTTTTCCAACCCCTGCGTTCACAATACTTCGTATACATTCTCAATAAGTCACCTGCAAACAAACTGGCTTCATCTCCACCGGTACCTGCTCTTATTTCCAATATCGCATTTTTCTCATCCTGCGGATCTTTAGGGATCAATAGCTGGCGTATAAACGCTTCCTTTTCCTCTTTCTTTTCTTCTAATGCCGGTGCTTCCAACTTCGCCAGTTCTCTTAGTTCCTCATCGCTGCCTTCCAATGCTTCGGCATAAAAATCTATATCGTCCAATATTTTTTTATAATCGGTATAGGCGTTTACAATTTTTTCCAGGCCACGATATTCTTTGCTGGTTTCTGCATACCGCTTATTGTTTCCAACAATTTCAGGATTTGTCAGTGCCACACCCAATTGTTCAAATTTTGCTTTTATCGCCTCCAACCTATCTAACATAGTAATACTTTATTTTTATAGCCCGGCTGTAGTAGTACTGCTCAACTTCCGTTGCGACGCTCCGTTCAGGATTCTGTTCGCTATTGAGCTTTTTTACACCAGCTTTAAGGGCAGCAAAGTTAAAAGAAATCAATTCATGGCTTATTTAAAATTCAAAGCGGATAAAATATTTAATGGCACTCAGTTTTTGGAAGAAGACAAAGTACTTATTACCGACGAAATAGGTAGGATTCAGGAATTTGTATCTGTGGAAGAAGCTGGCGATGGTATTCAACGATTTAACGGCATACTTTCTCCAGGGTTTGTTAATTGTCATTGTCATTTAGAACTTAGTCATTTAAAAAATGTAATTCCGCCGCATACGGGCTTAATTGATTTTTTATGTTCTGTGGTAACGAAAAGAGATTTTCCAGCCGATACCATTCAAAAAGAGATAATAAAGGCTGAAAATGAAATGTTTGAAAACGGCATTGTGGCTGTTGGGGATATAGGCAACACAGCAGATACTTTAATTGTAAAACAAAAAAGCAAAATCAGATGGCAAAATTTTGTTGAAGTGTTAAGTCTTACAGATGAAAAAGCAGATGAAAATTTCAAACAGTATAAAAGCATTGCGACTCATTTAGAAATTGGTTTATCCTCATCACCTCTCAATCATCGAACATCCATTGTGCCTCATGCTCCATATACGATCAGTCCAAAAACATTTCAACTGATCAATGAAGCAACAAAGAACAAAATAATTTCAATTCATAATCAGGAACATCCTGCTGAAGACGAACTCTATAAAACTGGTGGCGGCGAATACCTTCGGTTCTTCAAAATTTTCGGTTTAGATAAATCTCCGTTTCCTGTAACTGGTAAAAGCAGTATTCGTTCAGTATTGCCATATTTCAATAATGGGCAAACTATATTTCTTATTCATAATACATTTATGCCCGAAGATGATATAGTGTGGGCAAATGAATATGCAAAAGTTACTGGATTAAAATTGGTATACTGTGTCTGTATCAATGCTAACTTATATATTGAAAACAAAGTGCCGCCGATTGATTTATTGATGAAACATAATTGCCATATCGTAATAGGAACTGATAGTTATAGTAGCAACTGGCAATTAAGTATTGCTAAAGAAATAGAAAGTATTCAAAAATATTTTCCGCATATAGCACTTGAAGTTATTTTGCGATGGGCTACAAGTAATGGAGCTACTGCATTACAATTCGATAATGAATTAGGAAATTTTGAGAAAGGTAAAAGATCGGGAATAATTTTAATTGACAATGACCTTTCTTCTGCAAAGAGGTTAGCCTAATATCTCTCTCAACACAGGCAAACTCTTTAAGGTTCCAAAATCATGAATATGCAAACGATAATAGGTTTCATATTGCAGCAAAAGCTGTCTTCTAAAATCATGATTGAGTTTTATTTCTTCCAATTCTTCTGCTTGCAAAACTTTTAATAGCTGTGAAGTTATTTCCGCTTGCTTCCCTTCCAAAAAATGTGGGTGATGTGGCTGTTCAATGACAAAACTCCCGTCCTGCAAATCAAGATATCGTTTTGTGTTACTGTAGTTATCGTCAATTCTAAATCCAAAAAAGTGTGTAAGATGCAATGCAAAAAATAAGGGTAAGTTAGCCATTGTTGCCGCATTACTTTCATCCAATTTTAAAAATACATCTTCAGTAAATTGAAAAAGTTCTTCATTGCCTTCTGGTTGGTTAAGGCATTTCGTTAGTAGCTCGATCATAAAAAGAGCAACTGCATTTTTAGGCACATCAGAAAAAATATGCTGATATAAGTTCCCCCACTTAAATTCTTTAATGCGATTGAGATGTTTTAATTCATTGTGATAAACTACTAAATCCAGTATGGCTGAAGGTTGAAATAGATTTGCCTTTCCAGCACCTTTTTTTGTTGAAGTTCTAACCCCATTGACCAGATAAGATTGCACACCAAAAAGCTCAGTAAATATTGAAACAACAATACTTGTCTCTCCATATTTTATGGTTTTTAATACAATTCCTTTTGTTTTATGTAGTTTATCTGACAAAATCAATAAATAATAGTCAAAAATATTCTATTTATACAAGTGTATTGATTTAATTCAAATAGTATACTGGTCATTTCATCTTTGTTAGTTGGCTTTTGTCTTTCATTTTCAAGCAATGTTTTTTCTTACTCTGTAAAATGATTTTTGCCTTTCTTTGCGTAGAACGAAACACACCATCTGCTTATGTGGCAAAGAATTGGACAATTTATTCTGCGATATCGTATTCCGTTATTAGGGTTGCTTATTGGCGCTACGGTTTTTATGGGTATCCATGCAAGCCGTGTAGAATTAAGCTATGATTTTGCGAGGGCCATTCCAATTGACAATCCTAAATACAAAGCTTACCAGGAGTTTCGGGAAAAATTTGGTGAAGATGGCAATTTGCTGGTTATTGGAGTTAAAACGGATCAACTATTTAAAGAGACTGTTTTTAATGCTTACGCAGATCTTCAGCGTAGTTTAAAAAAAGTAGAGGGTGTTGAAGATATTATTAGTGTACCCAGTGCAGTCAATCTTGTAAAAATACCCGATACAGAAAGACTAAAAGCAGATACCATTTTTGCTGATAGAAACTTATCGCAAGTTGAAATTGATTCCGCCTCCGCCATTTTTCTAAACCTTCCTTTTTATAAAAACTTATTATACAATCCAGAAACGAATGCCTGGTTGATGGGTGTACGGGTGAATAAAGGATTGATGGCTTCCAAAAAACGGATCGCTGTTGTACATACTATAGATGCATTAGCTGAAAAATTTGGTCAGGAAAATAATCTCACTATTTACAAGAGTGGGTTGCCACATATTCGTACGGAACTAAGCGTTAGAATAACAGAAGAAATGCGATTCTTTATTTTAGCTTCGTTACTTCTCTCTGCTATTATTTTGTTACTATTTTTTCGATCTTTTAGTGCCATGTTTTTGTCACTTACAGTTGTCGCAATTGGAGTCATTTGGAGTTTTGCTACTATAGAAATGATGGGCTATAAAATCAGTGTACTAAATGCACTCATCCCGCCATTGATTGTTGTAATCGGTATTCCCAATTGTATTTACTTCTTTAATAAATTCCATACTTCGTATAATGATCCGTCTTCAAACTCAGCAGGTGATAAGAAAAAGTCACTGGTGATGATGGTCGATAAAATGGGCATTGTTACTTTGTTTTGTAACCTTACAGCCGCAATTGGATTTGCTGTATTTGCATTGACGCAAAGTCAGATATTAAAAGAATTTGGTATAGTAGCTGGTATCAACATTTTTGCTTTGTTCATTATTTCATTAATTTTTATTCCGGCTATATTAAGCTTTTTACCTTCTCCTAAAAAAAGGCATACCCGATATTTGGAAAATGTGAGATTGCTAAGGTGGCTTGATAGGTTGGAGCGATGGTCGTTGAATCATCGTAGACTTATTTACACTTGCTCAATCGGAATTGTTGCCATTGCAATAGTGGGAATTATTCAATTAAAGCCACTTGGTTATATCGTAGATGATTTACCAAAGACAGATAAACTTTATACAGATCTTAAATTTTTTGAAGCCAATTTCAAAGGGGTAATGCCGTTGGAAATTGTAGTGGATACAAAAGAAAGAAGAGGTGTATCCCGTAAATACAATAATCTTGTAAAGATTGATTCGCTGTCTCAATACCTTACATCATTTCCTGATCTTGCCCGTCCGCTAAGTATTACTGATGGATTAAAATTTGCCAAACAAGCCTTTTTTGAAGGGGATAGCAACAGCTATTCAATGCCTTCAGAATTTGATCTGCCTGCTTTATCGCAGTACTTGAATTTCAGAGGTGAACCCGGTGAAACCAAAAATTCATTTGCTAAATTGGTGAATACTTTTATGGATAGCACCAAGCAAAAGGCCCGTATTAGTGTAGGCGTGGCAGATGTTGGGAGCAATAGATTGCCGATGATTCTGGATAGTATTCAAAAACGGGCTGACCAACTTTTTCCAAAAGAAAACTATGATGTACAGCTAACCGGAACCAGTGTAACCTTTTTAGAAGGCAGCAGTTATATTATTAATGGGTTAAAGGATAGTATTTTCTGGGCGTTTATTTTGATCGCCTTTTGTATGCTTTATCTTTTTAAATCTGCAAGGGTTTTACTTATTTCACTTATTCCGAATGTTATTCCTTTATTAATTACGGCAGGATTAATGGGTTGGCTTCGAATCCCTTTAAAACCATCTACTGTATTAGTATTTAGCGTAGCATTGGGTATAGCTATTGATATTACGATTCGCTTTCTGGTGAATTACAAACAAGAATTACCGCTGAATAATTATGATATTAGAAAGACGGTAATTGAAACCATTCATAGTACAGGAATAAGTATAATTTATACTTCTCTGGTTTTAATCGCAGGATTTATAATATTCTGCTTTAGTGGTTTTGATGGCACTAAGGCCCTGGGCTGGTTAACCTCGCTAACTTTGGTAACAGCAACTTTTACAAACCTGGTATTATTGCCCGCATTATTAATTACGCTTGGTGAAAAGAATGCAAAGTTGAAAAAAGTATAAAAACTGTTTAATAAAACTAAACTGTCTTAGCCCGGCATTCTCGTAATATACTTTTCAATTTGCTTAATCTGATCTACGATTTGTGAAGTAGTTGGTTTTAAAGCTTTAGCTTTTCTAAAGAAATCTTTAGCAGCTCTGAATTCCCGTTTGTTCATCATCAGGCTGCACATCTGTAAGTATGCAGCTGCTTCGTTTTCTTTATCAGGCAATCCTTTACGAATGGCACCGCGGATATATGATTCTGCTTGCTTTAAATCATTCTTTTGCATAAAGATCATTCCCATCTGTAACATACTGGCTCCTTCTGCTTCTTTCATTGGCATTCCAAGATCCAATCCTTTCTTCATCATTTTTTCCGCACCATCAAAATCCTGTTTCATCATAGCGATATTCCCTTTAAGGGTAAAATAAACAGAACGAATAGGCTTGTAGAGAAGATTTGGGAATTTTATAGAAGCTAATACTTTTTCAGCACCATCCATGTCGCCATTCTCCATATACTCTTGAATAAGACGTAGTGGACCAAAAAAGATATGTCCAGCTATTAAAATAAGGCCAACAAGATATAATGGAAAAGCAGGCCAGAAGCTGGCTGAAAAGTTAACATAAACACCTAATGCCACAAGTAAAATACCGATCCAAAGCCTGTATTTAATAAGTAAATTATAAAATTTCATTATGGGGATTTTTTAAAGCCAGAGAATGCTCCGGAGGACTGCAAATATAACAGAAGTAAGGAAATTAGCTTATTATTATCATTATAGTAACTTCTCTGTATTTAAATGTCTTTGATAGAATGAGTTAAAAAGGCCATCTATTGCAATGCTGTTTAAAAATGATTCGAAGTGGAGTGAATTTTAGAAACAATTGCTGGCTATATTTTCTGAACTGTTAGATTGCATTAGCCCAAAATAGGTTAGTCAAAAGCAACGAATACTATCTAAATAGCCTCATTAAGTGAGCCTTAAACTGTTTAAGATTAAACTATTAGCTGACTTTTTATAACTTTACAGATGCATTCAGACTTTATGAAAAAAATTACATTGCTATCGGTACTTATTTTTAGTTTATTACTAGCTAAAGGCCAGGAGAAAACTGGTTACGAAATTAATGTAACCTTTAAGCCGTTTAAGAATACGCATATTTATTTGGGTCATTATTTTGGTAAATCTTATCCAATTATTGACTCTGCATTACTAAATGAGAATAGCGAAGCTGTTTTCAAAGGCGACAAAATTTTGAATGGAGGGATTTACCTGATAGGTTATCCAAACAAAGCTGGTTTTTTTGAAGTACTTGTTGATAAACAGCAACATTTTTCCATCATTGCAGATACAGCAACATTGGCCAAAGGGATTAAGTTTGAAAACTCTTCTGATAATGTGCTTTTTAATAATTATCAGCAATACATGTCGAATAAGGGTAATGAGATCAATAAATTACGGGCATCGCTAAAGTTAAGCACATCAAAAAAAGACTCTTCAACAATAAAAGATAAGTTGGTAAAGATTGATAAAGATATTTCGGTTTATCGGGGAGAAATTATCAAAAAAAATCCGGGCAATATTCTTACTGCTTTATTGATGACAATGAAAGAGCCTGCGTTAACCGGAAGATTACAATATCCAAAAACAAAAAAAGACTCACTTGATTCCTGGCAATATTTTAAAAGCCATTATTGGGATGACGTAAGTTTTTATGATGGACGGATGGCTTATACAACATTCTTTGAAGAAAAACTTGATAAGTATTTTTCTCAATTAGTCGTTCCAGATCCGGATTCAGTTATTTATGAATTAGATTGGATGTTAGGAACTGCAAGTATAAGCCCCGAAATGACAAGATTTTTACTTGTAAAATTTATGAATCGCTATCTCAATCAGAAGTATATGTGGGAAGATGGTGTTTTTATTTATTTGTATGAAAAATATTTCTCACAAAAAAACTATAGCTGGTTAACAGAAGCTGGTAAAAAAACAATTACTGATAGAGCCTATAGTTTGATGGCTAATATTATGGGTACACCAGCTTCAGAAATAACATTGCCAGATTCTAGCGGCAAACTCAAAAATATGTTTGATGAAAATGGCAGATTTACTATTGTAATTTTCTGGGATCCTACCTGTGGCCATTGTAAAGAAGTACTTCCACAAATTGATTCTGTTTACAGAGCAAAGTGGAAGGCTGATAGTGTACATATTTATGCTGTATCTAAAGAAACCGATGGAACTAAAAAAGATTGGTTAGATTTTATCAATGAAAAGAAATTGAAAGATTGGACACATGTATACTATTCAAAAGCTGATGATAAAGCCAGAACGGACAACAATATTCCGGGTTATTCTCAACTTTACGATGTTCTTTCATTTCCTACTATCTATTTATTAGACAAAGACAAACGAATTATTGCCAAAAAACTTGCACTCGAACAAATTGATGATGTGTTGCAATTAAAAATAAAAGGCAAATAGATTTATATGAAAATTTAGCTTATATGATTAAGAATATTTATGCTTTCCTTATTCTCAGTTTTTCATTTTTTTCAGCCTCTTCTCAAACCCTTTTTACTTATGGCAGTTACAAAAGTGATGTTACTGAATTTTTAAATGCATTCAATAAGAATAATCCGGGTACAGTAACAAATAAGGCAAAAGCCATCACTGATTATCTTGACTTGTATATCAAATCAAAATTAAAGATCAGAGATGCTTATGATCTTCGTTTTGATACTTTACCGCAGGTAAAATCAGAAGCGGCCAACCTGCGTACGCAGATATCAGAGAATTATATGACTGATCCTGCTCTTGTGAAAAGGATGACAAGTGAAGCATTTGAAAGAAGCCTTAAGGATATTCGAGTGGCGCATATTTTTATATCATTTAAAAATGCTGCTGGTTTTGTTGACACAATAATTGCAAAAAAGAAACGAGATGAAGTATTGGAGCGGTTGAAAAAAGGAGAAGATTTTTCACTAGCAGCTCAACAGCATTCTGACGATGCAAATGCTAAAATGAATAAAGGAGAACTGGGTTATATCACAGTATTCACATTGCCTTATGAATTTGAAAATGTAATTTATTCAACACCAGTAGGTAAGTATTCTTCTGTGGTGACCTCCAAAGTAGGTTATCATATATTTAAAAATATTGGTGAACGAAAAGCTGTTGGAAAAATTAAGGCACAACAGATTCTGTTGGCTTTTCCTCCAGAAATTGATGTAGCAGCAAAGAAAAAAATAGAAAAATTAGCGGACTCGTTGTATAAGCTTTTGCTTGCAGGAGAGAGCTTTAACAAAATTGCATCAACTTTCAGTAACGATTATGTAACTGCTGCTAATGGCGGTGTAATGCAAGAAGCAGGTGTCGGGCAATTTGACCCGGCATTTGAAAAATTTCTTTGGTCAATTAAAAAGGATGGAGAGATAATAAAGCCATTTACTACATCATATGGCTGGCATATATTAAAACGTACTACTGTAAAACCAGTTATTACTGACCCTAAGGATAAGGCTAATTTGCAAGAGTTAGAACAAAAAATTAAAACAGATTCCCGTTGGAAATCCTCTAGAGATTTTATTTACAATCAGGTAATTGCTAAATATGGGATTAAAAGATATGCATACAATGAAGCTGCAGTTTGGGCTATGTCAGACAGCGTATTAGACCAAAAGCCAATGTTGCCAATTGGCCTTACAATTACTACTTCCACTCCTTTATTCTCTATCGGAGATACGGTTTATAACGCTAATCATTGGGTAAGCTATGCCAATACGTATCGTTATAAGCAAGTTGGAACTGGGGCAAAGCCCTGGCCGCAAGTGAGAGATGAGTTCGAAAAATTTACTATGTTAAATTATTACAGAAATCATTTGGAAGATTTTAATGAGGAATTTCGAAATCAGATGGCAGAGTTTAAAGATGGAAATATCTTCTTTGAAATTATGCAACAAAAAGTTTGGAATAAAGCGCAGGAAGACACAGCAGCTTTGCGTTCTCTTTATGAACAAAATAAATTGAAATATAAATGGACTAAAAGTGCAGATGTGGTTATGTTTTTCTGTTCCGATCATACCATTGCAGATATTGCTTATAATGAGCTACAAAAAATGCCGGCCGATTGGAGAAAAATAGCAGATAAAAATTCAGAGAAAATTGTAGTGGATTCATCCCGATACGAATGGAATCAAATTCCAACGCTTAACAATACGCTACCTAAAAAGGGAATGATAACTAAGCCATTCTTAAATACAAATGATAATACTGCTTCATTTGCTTATGTAGTTCAAGTTTATGATGAACCAACACAACGAAACTTTAATGAAGCAAAAGGAATGGTTATAAATGATTATCAAATAATGTTAGAAAAGCAATGGGATGAAGCTTTAAGAAAAAAGTATCCAGTTACGATTGATAAAAAAGTGTTGGAAAGTATTACTAAGTAGAGCCAGGAATTTAAATAAGAAA
>JAHEMM010000175.1 GCA_024643655.1 Chitinophagaceae bacterium
CAACAGATGCAGATTGCATGCCGGGAAAAGATTGGTTGAAAACGATCGCTGCATTTAAAGAAGAAAACCAATCTGTATTTATTGCAGCCCCTGTTGACATTAATTGTAATTCTTCATTAGTTCAAATATTCCAGGTAATGGATTTTATGGTGTTACAAGGAATAACCGCTTCAGCTGTTTATAAAAAGAAAATGTCGATGTGCAATGGAGCTAATCTTGCTTATGATCGAAAGGCTTTTGATGAAGTAAATGGATTTTCAGGTATTGACCATATCGCATCGGGTGATGATATGTTATTAATGCATAAAATATCGAAACAATACCCCCACAAGGTTCATTACCTGAAGTCAAAACTAGCCATTGTTTCAACAACGCCTCAAAAAAACTGGCAAGCTTTTTTTAATCAAAGAATTCGCTGGGCCAGTAAAGCAAGAAGCTATAATGACAAAAGAATATTTCCAGTTTTGTTATTAGTTTATCTTTTAAATCTTTCTTTTCTACTTTTGGTTGTGGCAGGGATTTTCTGTCCAATCTATTGGCTTTTTCTTGCCGGGCTATGGCTTGGTAAAACAATTATAGAGCTTCCATTTTATATTTCATTATCAAAATTCTTTAATAAGCAATGGACAATTAAATTGTTTTTCTTTTTTCAACCATTACATATTTTTTATACAATTATTTCCGGTCTATTTGGACAGTTTGGTAAATATGAATGGAAAGGGAGAAAGGTAAATTAAGAGATAAGAACGAAAACAAACTCTTAGCCGAATTCTCTTATCTTTCCACTCATGAATCAATCCATTTCATTTCAAACAGCAGCCTGGCGGCGGTTAAAGAAAAACAACGGCGCTGTATTTGGATTGATCATTATTTTTCTATCTGTGTTGATAGCGATTTTTGCCTATTTCATAGCGCCGGATCATTCTCCTTATTCTAATCGAATCATTTTAGAAATTGGAGGTAAGAAACCAGGTTATCAACAAAGTTTTATCATAATAAAAAAAGATAAAGACGTTACTTCTACTGGTTTTTTTTCGCAAATGATGGCTGGAAAAGAAGACGCAAATTTATTTCTCCCTATCGCTAATTATGAAAAAAATGGCGATAGCATTATAGTAGAAAAATTTATAGATGAAAATGTTACAGAAAGAAAGGCGTTTCATCAATCCGTACTAGCAGAAAATCCTATTCTTCAAAAAACATTTTTGCTTGGTACAGATAAATATGGAAGAGATATTCTAAGTCGTATTGTTGTTGGCACAAGAGTTAGTTTAAGTGTAGGGTTAATCACCGTTATTATTTCTCTCAGTATTGGCTTATTACTGGGTTCGTTAGCCGGGTTTTTCCGTGGCCGAACAGATGATATTATTATGTGGTTCATCAATATTATCTGGAGTATACCAACACTACTTTTAGTTTTCGCAATAACCTTGGCATTAGGAAAAGGATTCTGGCAAATTTTTATAGCCGTGGGATTAACGATGTGGGTTAATGTTGCGAGATTAGTTAGAGGTCAAGTAATTGCAGTAAGAGAACTGGAATATGTTGAAGCAACAAGAGCATTAGGATTTTCAAATTTCAGAATCATCGTTCGGCATATATGGCCAAACATTATGGGACCGGTGATGGTAATTGCAGCAGCCAACTTTGCTTCAGCAATAGTTATCGAAGCAGGTCTTAGTTTTTTAGGAATCGGTGTTCAACCACCACAACCAAGTTGGGGGTTAATGATAAAAGAAAATTACAATTTCATCATTACACAAAATCCAATGTTGGCATTAGCGCCTGGGTTTGCTATTATGCTTTTAGTACTTGCTTTTAATTTATTAGGAAATGGATTAAGAGACGCATTGAATGTAAGAGGAAGAATCTAATTCATTTGATTACATCACTTGTACATTTCTGCTAAAGCTTTCATCTAGTGATATAAAAGTTTCCGTTCTCTCTATTCCTTTTATTTTTTGTAATTGATCATGCAAAACAAATCGTAGCTGACCAATATCTTTACAAACAATTTCTGCAAACATGCTATAATTACCTGTTGTGTAATTTAGTCGAACGATTTCTGGAATTTTCTGTAAATCTTTAGCTACAGAATCATACAATGAACTTTCCTTAAGATAGATCCCAATAAAAGCGATAACATCATATCCTAACTGCTTCAGGTCTGCTTTCAATCTTGTACCTTTGACAATTCCTGCCTCTTGAAGTTTTTTGATACGAACATGAATAGTGCCTCCGGAAACGAATAGTTTTTTTCCAAGGTCGGCATAAGAAATTTCAGCATTCTCCATCATATGGTGAATGATCTGAAGATCTAGTTTATCAAGATTTAATTTGGCGGCCATTTTGAATAACGATTTTAGATATTATTTATAATATTTAGCAAATATTTGAATAATTTCTATACTTTCAAAATATTTATTAGAAATTTTGGAACCAATTGACAAATAGCTATATATTTGTTCTATCAAGTTCTTAGAAAAACAACAAATACTGTGGGGTGATGAAATTGCGTAAGCATGGCAGACATGCCCTCTTGTCTCGGGGGTGGAGGTAACAGGATAAATATAGCATAGAGCCGTTTCGGTAGCAATACTGGAACGACCGGGGTCGACCACCGAAC
>JAHEMM010000102.1:0-4340 GCA_024643655.1 Chitinophagaceae bacterium
GTTCTTCGAGCATTGCTTCAATTTTTTTAGCTGCATTGGTAATAGAAAGTCCACCAAGGTTGGTACATCGTAATGTATGATGAATCTGGTCGCCAACTGCTTTCATGGTTTCTATTACTTCATCCAATGGTATTAGTTGTTCATAATCAGATAAGGCCATATTGGCACTGGACAAACCGTTGGTTGCGGCCATTACATTTCTTCCAAGACAAGGAGCTTCTACCCTGTTGCCAATAGGATCACAGATGATACCTAATGAATTTTGCAAAGCCAATGATGCACCTGCAATGGATTGTTCCAAGGTACCACCCTGCAGTTGTACAATAGCTGCTGCAGCCATACCGCCACCCGATCCGGTTTCGGCCATGCAACCACCTACTTCTGCTGCAAACGTAGCATGCGCAGCAATGAATACACCAATCAACCCGGCAGAGAGCATAGCTTTTACCAGCTCATCTTCCGGTAAATCCATTGCATGTGCTGTACCAAATAATGCCCCTGGCAATGCACCACAACTACCCGCTGTAGGCGCCGCTACAATTACTCCCATTGAAGATTTCACTTCCATCATGGCACTGGTATACATGATGATGCGGTTATTGGCATCGCCACCAACTAATTTACCGGCATCCATTTTTTCTTTGAACTGCGGCGACTGAGACCCTAAAATGCGGTCATGGTATTTGGTTCCTTTTAAACCCATTTCAATAGCATTGCCCATAATGTGAATGATATTGCGCATCTTTTCAAAAACTTCATCGGCAGTAATATTCCCCCTCGACATTTCATAGTCAACAGCCAGCTCCCACAAGGTTTTGTTCTTGTCTTTATTATAGGCCATCATTTCATTGCAGGAAATAAAAGGTACTTGTAAATTCTTACGACCCATTACCGGTAAAACGGGTTGCAGTTGTTTTATACATACAACACCTTCCATCTGCTGCAGCTCATTGTAAATAGCCGCATCTAAAAATGACTGAGATTTTATTTCTATAAAACTGTTTGCGCCAGCATGTATTTCCATTGCATCAAAAGTTACTGATGCTTGTAAGAACTGAAATATGTTTTCGGGGTTTGTACAATAGATCAATGTTTCAAAATAATCACCTGCCATTGAAACGGCACACGCATCAATATTAATAACTTCAATCATTCCCCCGCCAGTAGATATGGCGGTTAGCGTTCTTGTTTCTTTATTATTGCGAAGTGTTATTTTATAAGTGTTAGGATGATCGGCTTTTATATCAACGATATTGATCGTTACATTAATTCCGGCTTCTTCCAGGTATTTTTCTGCTTCAGGCAATCGCTCATCGTAGGCTTCCCAACCAAGGAAACCACCAAACAATCCCATATCGGATCCCTGGCTTTTATGCGTGGTGGCTAATGAACCGTTTGGATCGAATTCAATTAAAATATCACGGATGTTTTCATCCATCAAATCTCTGCACATACGGGCAATGCGTAACGATGCGGCGCAATGAGAACTGGAAGGTCCCCGCATTACCGGTCCGATAACATCATTGAATATGCTGGGATATGTATTCATTGTTACATTTACTTTCAGTTAAGTTACAAATTCTTTTTCCAATATTGTTCCATTGTTCTTCTTAAATGTAAGGTTGTATTTTCTCGTTGGTAAATACCATGATCCCGCATAGGATACGACATCATACTAAACAGCTTATTATGTTTTATTAATTCATTGACCAGCATCTCAAAATTTTGATAATGCACATTATCATCTGCCGTACCATGCATGATGAGCAGGTTGCCTTGCAATTTTTTAGCATGTGTTAAAGGTGATCCTTCACGGTATCCTTCTACATTATCATTGGGCAGTCCCATATAACGTTCCTGATAAATGTTGTCGTACAATGTCTGTAAGGAAACAAAGGCAACTGCGATTGCCGTTTTAAACACATCGCCATGGCGGAAAATAGAATGTAAGGACATTTGTCCGCCACCGCTCCACCCCCAAATGCCGGTATGCGCCGGATCAATATAGGGATACATACTAAAAATCTTTTTTGCTGCGGCTGCCTGGTCATCTGCTGCCAATAATCCTATTTGCCGGTAAATACATTTTCTAAAATCTCTTCCTCGTGGCACTTTAGTTCCCCGATTGTCAATACTGATTACAATACACCCTATTTCATTGGACAAGTATTGATGCCAGAGATTATCACCTGTACCCCAATTATCCTGCACAGTAGAACCAGCTGGTTCACCATACACATGAAAAATGACAGGGTATTTTTTTTGTGGATCAAACTCTTTTGGCTTTATCATCCATGCATCCAATACCACATCACCAATATCTACTTTAAAAAATTCTTTGTTGCGTAATCCCAGTTCATCCATTTTGCTTTTTAATTCAGCATTGTCTTCCATCAATTTAATTTCTTTATGTGTATTAAGATTGATGAGAGAAATTCGACGTGGGGTGATGGCATTTTCAAAACTATGTATGGCATATTTCGCATCGTCAGCAATCTGATAAGAATGTTGTCCAGCCATATTTGCAGGTGACACTCTTTCTGCAGCACCATTTCCATCAAGTCGGCTACGATATAAATAGCGTTGCGTATAATTGTCTGGCGAAGCTATATAATATACAAAGCCACCAACCGGATCGATGCAATTGATATTGACCACATCAAAATCTCCTTTGGTGATAAGTTTCATTTCTTTTCCATCTCTGGAGACTTTATATAAATGCATCCAGCCATCTTTTTCGCTTGTCCAGGTAAACGACTTTGTATTATCTAGCCAAACAATATTATCATGTATATCAAGAAAAGCTTCATCTTTATCCGTTAGGATATTTTTTAATGCCATTGTTTTTGTATTGCCCACCCAAACCGTATTAGTATTCTGCAACCGGTTCAGTTGTTGAATCATTACTTCATCAGACCCGGGTATATATTCCATCCTTGCTACATAATTATTACGGGGATCGCCGGGTACGGCAAACCATTTTGTTTTGCCACCAGTGCTTGAGATCACTCCTACTTTCACAGCAGAATTTGCTGTTCCTACTTTTGGATAGGGCAATGGAATCGGTACTGAATAATTAGAGTCTACATTGTTGATCATATAAAAAGTACCTACTCCTTTTGTATCCGATTGCCAATAAGCGATTTCCTTTCCATCAGGACTCCATCGAAATCCATCTCTGTCATCCAGTTCTTCTTCATATACCCAGTCGAACGTACCATTGATGATATTCTTTCCACCATCTTTTGTCAATTGTGTGATCTTTCCTGTTGCAATATCTTCTACATATATATTCAATTTGCTTACATAAGCTACTCTTCCGCCATCTGGTGAAAATTTTGCGAACATGAGTGTAGCTTCTTCCAACCCTTTGCCCAATTGCTTTAGTTTACCATTGGCAAGATTGAGTACCCAGTAATCGCCCCTGGTATTATAACGCCATACTTTTCTGGTATTTGTAAAAACAAGTAGCTTATTGTTGTCATCTGACCAGCTATAATTATCCAGCGATAATGGTTTGCTTGCACCAGCTGGGATTAATTGTTTTGCATTGATGAGAATAGTTTTAACTCCGCTTTCTACATCATAACGAACAATATCACTTCCTTTTGTAATAGCATTATTTTCCAACTTGGAGTAGCTTTTGTTATCCTTCATCCATCGCAATTGACCTACCCCTTTCGACCGGAAATTACTTGTGGTATAGATATCTTCCAACGTTAGCTTTTTATGCTGCGCAATAATTTTACCTGAAGAAAAAAGGAGTAACAAAAAAAGGAGCGGAAGAAAGTTTTTACGATTCATAATCTAGTTTTTACTTTAAATAGAATTTATAGAATGGAGTACACAGCTCCTTTTACAGTTTCAAATTCAATGATGCCATTGGATATTTTTTTGAACTTTATTTTCTTTCCATTGCTGCTGATCTTTAAACCCGGTTTATTTTCAATACGGCAAGTTTCTCCGGCTTTAGACGTTATGTTCAATTGCGTAATTTTTTTATCTTTCCATGCATAATCTAACTCAAAAGCACCTCTTGCACATACACCTTTAAATGCTCCATCTTTCCACTCATCCGGTAATGCCGGTAACAATTTAATAAAGCCATCATGCGATTGCATCAACATTTCAGTAACAGCAGCTGTAACACCAAAACTCCCATCCACCTGCAACGATCTGCCACATAAAGCAAATAGTGATGTGCAGGATTGTTCTTTTAAATAACCTTTGTAAATTTTATTGGAACGATTGCCATCACCCAGTCTTGCCCATAATGCCATTTTCCAGGCTCTTGAAAAACCTGTGGAACCATCCCCTCTTTCTTCCAATACTTTCTTATA
>JAHEMM010000102.1:4440-9650 GCA_024643655.1 Chitinophagaceae bacterium
ACCGGCCAGTAGTTCATCTCTGTATTTATATTGGTAGTATATTTTGAATCCCAGGATGGGTTCATATTATCATTCCAGATACCTTGCAGGTTGGCTGGTTGCGTTCCCGGTCTGGAAGAACTGATCATCAGGTATCTTCCAAATTGATAATTCAATGCAGCCATAGAAGGATCTGGTTCTGTCTGAATTTTTTTAACCCTTTCTGGAGTAGGCAAATAGGAGTTTTGGGTATTCGCTAATTGTAGAGATACTCTGTTGAAATAATTTTTATAATCAGCAATAGCCGATTGCAGAATTGATATATACGATTTGTTTTCTATTTTTTTAACATAATCATTGACCCGTTGATGTTGGTCGGCACTCACATCTTTGTAATTGACAAAATTGGTAGCAGCAGCGATGTATAAAGTAACTGCATTTGCATTTTCAATAATTAGGTTTACATCATCTGTCTTTATTGTGCCTCCTTCTGGTATTGCTTTTAATCTTGCTTCGTATCGCAACTTCCCTTCCACTCCCATGTAATCAGCTGATTTTCCAGTTAAGACCAATCCATCATTTCCATAAGGATCCATTCGGAAATAATCTGTTGCATAATTGGAATGAGCCTGATTTCTTTCTCCCCGAAGATTTGCAGTAAATGAAATACTGTTTGCTTTATCAGCAGTTATTCGAACAACTATGACCTGATCGGGTACGGAAACAAAAACTTCTCTTGTATAGTTAATACCATTTGCAGTAAATGTAACACCGGAAATCCCTGTTTCCAGATCGAGCCAACGTTTGTAGTTGTTTGAACTATCCTGTTGCTTAAAAAACAAATGCAGATTACCAAGGCTCTGGTATTTCATTTGTTCTACGGGATATCCCATAAGGTTTCTTCCAAATAAATTATGAGCAGCTAAATATTTTTCATCAAATACCAGTTGTTGAATTTGAGGCAACACTTTATAACCATCTTTTACAACTGTAGAGTAAGGTCCGCCTGACCAATAAGTTTCTTCATTCAACTGAATTCTTTCTTCACCATTATTTCCAAACACCATAGCCCCCAGACGACCATTACCTACCGGCAATGCTTCATCCCATTTTTTTGCGGATTCTGTATACCACAAAACTGTAGAAGGATTAAATGTCTTTGCATCAATCTGATTGGGAATAGTATTTGGCTGTGCACTAGAAACAAGAGAAAAAAAGAAGTAAACATTCAGTAATAAAAAGCGATTCCAGGTCATATTGAAAAGCGGTTAGTGTGATTGGTTAAATCTGATTTGAGAGAATCATTGAACTTACATAAATATAATACTTTTGAAAGTATGGTGTTGCAGGTCATCAGAAAAGAGAGAGTGAATAGAGACCTATTTGAATATCAACTTTCTAACTTGTTCAGTCAATTAGATTTTAAATTATTGTTGGATTAATTATAGTCTACTTATAGCAAAAGTGACTAATGAAATAATTGACATGAAATAGTATTGTAATAGAAAAAAAGTTAGTCATTGCCAAGTAAATATAAAAATCTGGCAGCAACTAACTTTTGAAATAAGATATACTGTAAATATGGAATTAATGAGTCGAATGATCTTTCATTCTGCCAATAATTGTGTCGAGTGATTTTTTAAGTTTATCTATAGCTCCATTCACAGCCTGTTCCATTGAGTCGCCATGATCTGTAACTGCAATAGGAGACTTACCAGCCAAACGAGCTTCTAGAACACATTTTTTATCATTCTGTGCTTTTTTGCCGCCATTTTCATCAGAGAGATGAACTTCCATCCTTGTAATGTAATCGCCAAATCTTTCAAATTCATCTTGCAAAAGGTCATTGAGTTTTGTTCTAAAATTTTCGTGAATCGTTAAATTGTTGTCGGTATTAAATTGTATTGTCATAAATAATTAATTGATTATTATCTTTTAAAGTATGCTATTTGCATTTGTTTGAATATACGAAATATTATTCTTTTTTATGTTGATTTTTAATGATTTAGTATTATTTTTTACTCTCTTTTTTACCTAAAAACTTATCATTCCCACTTGATAAATTGGCAATGCTCTTAAGTGGTATATAGCAATGCGACTTAAGATTTTTATTACTATACTTAAAATTCCTGAATATATCTTACTCCCACTTTACCTGTAAATGTTGCGATGGGTGGGTTTAATTTATAAAGAGCTATTTCTATTTTTTTAATGGAAGGGTACGTTGCATGCAATAGCCCGGTTAGTTCCATTACAAATGTTTCCAGCAATTCTCTTGGCTTTTTCATTTCCACTTTTAGTAAATCATAGAGACTGGCATAATTAACTGTTTCAGATAGTTCATCAATCCGCTCTTCTCCCGGATCGTAACTTACAAAAAGATCAACTTCAAATTCATTGCCGATCTTTTGCTCTTCGGCAAATAAACCATGATTAGCAAAAAAATGCAAGCCAGTTAATTCGATTGTTAAGTTTTTACGCATGTTAATGTGATTCTTTTGCTCCAAGATATCGTTCTGCATCTAATGCTGCCATACAACCAGAGCCAGCTGCTGTTACAGCCTGACGGTAAATTTTATCTTGCAGATCCCCCGAAGCAAATACACCCGGAATATTTGTTTTTGAAGTACCCGGTACCGTTTTTACATATCCTGCTTCATCCATATCCAGCCATCCTTTAAAAATATCAGAGTTGGGTTGGTGACCAATAGCAACAAAAAAAGCACTAACGGGAATTTCTGTTGTTTCTCCTGATTGATTATTTTTTATTCGAACTGCATCTACTTTCTTATCACCCAGTATTTCGTCAGTTTCACTGTTCCAGTAAATTTTGATATTACCAGTTTTAAGTACACGGTCTTGCATTACTTTACTGGCCCGCATTTCATCACGGCGAACAATCATGTGTACCTGTGAGCAAATTTTAGATAGATACAATGCTTCTTCTGCGGCTGTATCACCTGCACCTACGATTGCCACTTCTTTTCCTTTAAAAAAGAATCCATCACAAACTGCACATGCACTTACACCATAACCATTCAATCGCTGTTCACTTTCAATACCCAACCATTTAGCAGATGCACCAGTAGAAAGGATCACAGCATCTGCTTCGATCCATTTTTCTTCATCGATCTGCACTTTATGAATATCACCGCTAAAATCTACCTTAGTTGCCAGGCCATAACGGATATCTGTACCCATACGCTTTGCTTGTTTTTCAAAATGCTCCATCATTTCCGGCCCCTGAATCCCATCGGGATATCCGGGATAGTTCTCTACATCCGTTGTAATCGTTAATTGCCCACCAGGTTGTATTCCTTGATATAGAACAGGATTCAATCCTGCCCTGGATGCATAAATGGCAGCTGTATATCCAGCTGGTCCTGATCCTATAATTAAACAATGTACTTTTTCGTTTTGTTCCATTCTGCAAGTTTTATCTTCAAAAATATAAGTTGGTAAAATTAACGCTTATTCGTTAATGATTTGTGTCTGATGTATGACCAAGTCTTAGGCAGGGACGAATCGAAGTATTGACTCCTTTAGTTTATCGGGGAATAATAATAGTACGGTATTGAGCGGCATAGCCTCCAAAATATCCCAGGCCTCCACCAACAATATTACTAATGACTTTTGTAGGTGAGGAAAATGGATTTCCTAAGCTGGCATAAGTAAACTCCATTGTTCGCCAGAAATCGTAAGTAGCTTTATTGATGTTACATAGTTTTAAGGTAACAGTATCTCCTTTTGTAAATAGTGAATAGTTCTCTGGAATGGAACCATTTCTTGGCACACCTCGTTCTACCTGAATTTCATACGAAGTGCCATCAATTACCTGGTCATCATAAACTGAATTAAGCCCCGGATAAAACGGATCACTATTTTGTTTGGTATAGTATCGGATATAGTCGCCAAAACCCGGAGGGTCTGTTGCCCTAACTTGTAACTGTACTAGAGAATCTGGATTGCCAACTGGTGCCTGCTTCCAGAATAAGGAATCAATTCTTCGGGTAGTATTAGGAATATTTGTTACAGCTGTATATTCCTTGCCTTCTGAAACAATCCGTAATGAGTAAGAGGTATTTAACTGACCGGTGAATATTGTTGAGGCATTGGCCGGGTCATTCGAGTAATAATAGAAATTTACTCCCGGACTGATCGGGATTGTGTATTCCTTTAATTTATGCGTCAATGATCCATTGGATACATAAACTTCTGCGTTGTGTACAAAACTGTTGGATAAAATTGCCGGATCAATGGCAGAAAAATAATCAAGGCTTTTTGTAAGTGAAATAACT
Organism: Chitinophagaceae bacterium; assembly: GCA_024643655.1. Lineage (GTDB taxonomy): Bacteria > Bacteroidota > Bacteroidia > Chitinophagales > Chitinophagaceae > JJ008. The sequence goes on from JAHEMM010000102.1 coordinate 8,718, forward strand.
GGTGGCTGCCCATTTTCTATTGTTCCTTCAATTACCAGTTTTGGATTTACTTCGTCCAATTCAAAAACAACTGTTTTCTCGCAGGATGAAATAAAAACTGTTAATACAAAAAAATAAATAAAGTGTTTAAGTTTCATAGACTTCACAAAAATAACCAATGAGCATACAAAATGTTTAATAAAAAAATTACCCCGACATTAACTGTCGGGGTAGCTTATACTAAACCCATCAATATTAGTAATGATAATTAACCGAGGTAAGCTTTCAAAGCACTGCTATACCTGGCTTTTTGTAAACGTTTAATAGCTCTTTCTTTTATCTGACGAATACGTTCTTTGGTCAAATCGTATTTCTGTCCGATCTGCTCAATGGTTACACCATTTTCGCCGTCAAGTCCAAAATATGCGTTTACAATTTCAGCTTCTCTGGGAGATAATGATTTCAGTACCCGACGGATTTCATTTCTCAATGAATCCTTCATCACATCATCATCAGTATCATCACCACCTTCGAGTAAATCACCCATGGCTACATCTTCAGCTTCATGCACAGGTGCATCAAGGGAAGTATGACGGGTATTACTTTGGAAAATGTTGTTGATCTCCGTTTCGCTCATCTCTAATAATTCAGCTAACTCTTCAGTAGATGGCTCTCTCTCATGTTCCTGTTCAAAAGCCATGTATGCTTTGTTAGCTTTGTTGTACGTACCAATTTTGTTTTGAGGCAAGCGGACTAATCTGCCCTGCTCTGCCAACGCCTGTAGTATCGATTGGCGAATCCACCACACAGCGTAAGAAATAAATTTGAAACCTTTTGTTTCGTCAAAGCGTTGTGCTGCTTTGATTAAGCCGAGGTTACCCTCGTTAATTAAGTCACTAAGTGACAATCCCTGATGTTGATATTGCTTGGCAACAGATACAACGAAACGTAAGT
>JAHEMM010000103.1 GCA_024643655.1 Chitinophagaceae bacterium
ATATGGCTGGCATATACACCATTATACTTCGAAACTATTTTTGCAAGGTCGATAATCTCTGAAGTTTTGGTATAGGTTCCGGGTATATAAATCAACCCGGTTGACATCCCTACCGCTCCATTTTTCATTGCTTTTTCAACAAGATCCTCCATTTGTTTCATTTCAACTGGAGTAGCATCACGATTGGCTCTGCCCATTACTTTTTTGCGAACATCATTGTGCCCAATAAGTGTAGCTACATTGATGGATAATTGTAAAGAATCGATCCAGGTCAAATACTTTTTTACATCTACGTTAGATGATCCGCAGTTGCCGGTAACACAAGTAGTGACTCCATCTAAAATAAAACTGGTAGCATTAGGATCTCTTGCTTCATCATCTTCCAGGTGTGTGTGTACATCTATAAAGCCGGGTGCGACGAATAGTCCTTTGGCATCAATTGTTTTTTTAGCTGTTGGATTAATATCTCTTCCAATTTGTATAATCTTACCATTTTTAACAGCTACATTTCCATAATACCAGCCATTACCGGTACCATCAATGATTTTTCCGTTTGTAATTAATACATCACAATCTTGCGCAACAGCGAATAAAGGGAGAAAAAAAATCAGTAATATCCATTTCATGGCTTCAAGATACATAATATTCTAAAATGGATGCCGCTGTTCAAGAATTGGGTTTATTAAACTTATAATTTAACTTTTTCCGATAACAGATAACATGCCTTTTTAAAAGGTTCAATATATTTGGTAATGGATTAAAAGCATAATTTTAATGAACCCATTTTTGCAGAATGGTGATAAGGAATAGATGCCTCTTTTGAAATAGAAATTTCAGATAGTATAAAAAAGTAACACATTAATTTATTAATATGAAATATAGTATACTCTTCCCAATCTTTTTTTTAGCAACAGTTTCCATTTTCGCTCAGGATGAAGATGCATTGCCTAAATCAACCGAAAGGGAAGTGTCATCTACCAGTTTTACATTCTATAAAAAAGGGGTGCCGTTAATGTTGAACTATTTTTCTTCACCTGCTATAAGCCAGAAAAATAAAGAGATCAATAGACTTGTTATTGTAGTACATGGCAATACCCGAAATCCTTATACGTATCATAAGAATATGAAGATCGCAGCTGAGAAGGCTGGCGCTTCAGAAAAAACATTAATTATAGCACCCGGATTTATAATGGAAAAAGATTTGAATGAGAACAGGGACTTGTTGGGTAATGATCATTTATTCTGGTCAAATGCCGGATGGAAACAAGGCGATGCTTCCGTTACAAATGCAGATTCAAATAAGCGAAAGCAAAGTATGAGTTCTTTTGAAGTAATGGACAGTATCATTTGGCAAATAATGGCAACCGGAAATTTTCCCAATATTAAAAGCATAGTAGTGGCAGGTAATTCTGCAGGAGGGCAATATGTAACCCGTTATGTCGGCAGTAACCTGATACATGCAGCTGTGAAAAAGAGATATGGCATTGAAATAAAATATACCATAGCAGCTCCCTCTACCTATACTTATTTAACCCCGGAACGTCCGGTTATTGGTTCTCCGGGAAATTATTATATACCTGCAGATACAAGCTGTAATCATACCTATAACCATTATAAGAATGGTTTAGAAAAACTAAATGCCTATTTAAGTGAAACAGGGAAGGAAAAAATTAAAAGCCAGTATGGTCAGCGGCAGATTGCCTTTTTTGTGGGAGCAGAAGATAATGACCCAAACCATTCTTCGTTGGATAAAACCTGTGGTGCCATGCTACAGGGCCGCCAACGCTGCGAAAGAGCTCAGCTGTTTGTTGCCTATCTTGAACATTTGTATGGAAAGAAATGGGATTTAACGATCGTTCCGGGATCAGGACATGACAATGCAAAAATGTGGGCATCGCCGGAAGGAAGGAAATGGTTGTTTCAATAAAATAAACCGTAAAAATGACGTACTGCAAAAAATGGGTCTGATCTATAATTTCATTTTCAAGCCCAGCCCCGATACCTGTTGTACCCTCAATCGTTTTGCAACATCATCATCATAAAAAAGATCAAGAATAAAGTTGAAAGAAAAGTTCTTGCTGATATCAAGTGAAAATAAATTGTTGAAAATAACATCTACATTTTCAGGATTTCTTTTATAATTACTGAACAGATCGAGCCGGCTGGTTAAGCTTGCTTTTTTAGAAAAGTATTTAGTGTAATGCATGGAAATAAATGCACCAATTTCTGTATAAACTCTATGGAAGGAATCGACTCCAAATTTTTTATTGGGATAAAATTCATTATCAATTTTAGTAATCCAACGGATGGTAGCAGGTGTTGCAAATATTGAAAAATAGGACTCGGGTTTTTCATTCTTATAATCGACACCTAATGAAATTAAAGCCCTGCCCGGCGACAGAAAATTCGAAATTTTTTCGTGGTAATCAGATAAAAAATTATGGGTACTGAATAATTGAGTGTTTACATTAACTAAAAGACCATAAGTAAAATGAGTGTTTTTGCCAATACTGTGTTCCAGATCAACTGTAAGGTCAAAACGATCAATTGTTTTTCTGAATTTTTTATAGCTTGATGTATACACCAATCCCAATTCAAAATCGAGGTATCCATCAAAAGTATATTTCCCTTTTTTATGATGTACAGCTTTATTCAGCAGACTGTTAATACCCAGCAAAAAATTATCGCTGCCGGCACCTAAACCCGTTTGAGATGATTGATTGATATTTAATGAATAGATCCCCCTTTTTTTCCAGCCGTCATTGTCCAGTACTATCTTCTTTTTAGTGCCCAATTTTTTAAGCTCAGTCACTGTTACCTGACCAGATAAAGTAGTAGTGAAGAGCGATAATAGAAATAAAAAAAATATTGGCCGCATAACTGTAATATTCGCAAAATATGAAAAAACTTGATTACAGTTGCCAATACCGCCAATAAATGGCGGTATTGGAACATTATGGTTGGTTTTGGTTATGATTATTTCAATAATGGTATCAATACACGTTTGTTATTTCTAACATTAGTTAGTTGTTGTACACATCACATAATACATATATGGTGCAGTTGCGGGGAAACCAAGCTGGTAGCCTACACAAAAGTTATTATTACCGGAACCGCACCTGTTATAAGTGGCCCAACCAGCAAAGTGAGTTATCCCCATACATTCATATATAGCTTTGCAATAATTTATGTACGGTTCAGTGTAACTGTCGCAGTTTCCCCAAACTTTTTTTGGTTTTGGTGTTACCATGCCTACAGCATCAGTTGCTTCATCCTGCCCAATAATAAAATAATGTTTGTCTACTTTTTTGCCTTCTATATTACTTAATTGTCTGAAATTTAATTTTCTGGCTACTATTTTTTCATCTATATGCTGCACCTTTCCTTTTGCATCTTTCTGAAAGGCATCGTCAGAAATTTCTGCACTCTCTACTTCAATATATTCATCACCCGAAACGGCTACCCAATGGCCGGTGTACACAGGTTTAGGCGTTTCCACTTTTGCCTTGTTAATAAAGCTTAAAGAGATAAGTGCAGCGACTACAAAAAAAGCAGTCAGTAGTTTGATGGTTCTTGATTTCATTTCTTTGTTTTTTAAAAGTTTAGAATAAAAGTTAGCGGTTAATGGGTTTATATAACGGTGTATTTTTTTTTGCAATTATTACATTCGTAATGGCGTTTTTTAAGTTTATCTTTTATAAAAATGCTAATAATCTTGCCTGTCATTTTTGTCTTGTTGGTCGGTTTAAGATCCCCGCCACAGGTAAAACAAGTGATGTTGCCAATAGCTTGTTTATTAGTTATATTTTCTAAATGCAGTATAGCCATCTTGAATAGAGTATAAAAATGACATGTCTGGAATTGACAAACAAAAAAATGTGACGAAATCACACCAGGTTGTGACGAATTTGCAAATCCGAAATAAGCATTATGATGAGAGAACGGAGGATTATTTTATTCCCAATTTTGAAAACAGGCTTTCTTTGTACGAATTACTTAGTGGAATTTTTTGCCCGCCTAATGTAACAGCTGTATTATCTATATGCTCAATTTTTGCCACCTGTATGGCATAGCTGCGATGTGTTCTGAAAAAATTTTCTCCAGGAAGTTGTTGTAAAAAATCGGTAAATGTGGAACGGATACTAGCATTTTTGCCAGTTGCTGTATGCACAATTACATAGTTTTCCCTGCTTTCAATATATAAGATATCGACAAACAGGATTTTATTGTAACAGTTATTTTCTTTTATAAAAATATAATTATGATCTGGCTTCTTATTTCCGTTAATTACCGGTGCCTGATTAGAAGAAGTAAAATTGACAATAGCAATTTCAATGGCAGCAAAAAGCTCTTCTTTGGTAAATGGTTTTACGAGATACGCATATGGCTTTACTGCTTTAGCCCGTTCAATGGTAATGCTATCGCTATTGGCCGTTAAAAAAATAAAAGGAAGAAAGAATAGTTCGTTTATTTTTTCAGCAATATGAATGCCGTCTTTTTCTTTTCCGAGGTTGATATCCAGTAAAAGCAAATCAAGTTTTTCATTAGCAATCATTTCTATTGCTTCTTCGAAACCGGATACCGGCTCGCATACTGAATAGCCTATTTCAGTAAGTATCATCTTGATTTTTTCTGCAATCAACAATTCATCTTCTACTATTCCAATCTTTATTTCAGTTTTCATATTGAATGAGTTGTTATGATTTTATTTTAAATAGATGGTTTTACAGGAATAGTAAACTCAAAAATCGCACCCCCTTCAGTACGATGGGTTAATGTGCCTTGAAGTTGACGGGTAAGTAATTTAATTACTTTCATCCCAAGCGAGTCGTTTGTATCCATATTAAATTCCAGCGGCAAACCGGGTCCGTTATCGCTGAATGTCAATAATAATAAATTTTCCGGCACTGAAAGTTTATCTGACAGCGAAACAGTAATTATATTTTTTTGATTGGACTGAACTGCATATTTAAATGCATTGGTGAAGAGTTCATTTAATATTAAGCCGAGCGGAATAGCAGTATCAATAGGAAGATTGATATTATTCCCTTTCAACTGCAGATTGGTAACTACACCCGGTTTATTAAATACCTCTTGTAATTGATGAAATAATTCATTAGCGAATCCTTTTAACTCAACAGAACTTCCTTCTTCGTTTTCGTACAGTTTATGATGAATTAATGCTATAGATTGAATTCTCTGTTGACTTTCGGCTAATGCTTCTTTAGCTTTTACATTATCAATAGCATTGGTTTGTAACAGTAGTAAACTACTGATTACTTCCAGGTTATTTTTAACCCGGTGATGGATTTCTTTGAGTAATAATTCTTTTTCAGATAATGAACTTCTTAATTGCTCCGTTCTTTTTTCAACAGTGAGTTGCAGAAATTGCTGTCTTGCAAGAAGCGATCGGGTACGATGTTTTATATACCGATAAATTACAAAAAGCAAAGCAAACCCGGCTATTGTTCTGAACCACCAGGTATGCCACCAGGGCGGTGCAATAGTAAAAGGATATTCAAAAACAGGGCTCCATTTTTGAGCAGTTCCGATAGCTTTTACTTTAAAAGTATACTTTCCATAGGGGATGTTTCTGTAATCTGCTGAATTGTCTGGAGATGGGGAGCTCCAGTTTTTATCAAGGCCTTCTACTATATAACTGTATTTCAAATTATGATTCAAAGACCAGTCGACTGTATTAAAATTAAAAGCAAGGTGATTAAGTTCAAAAGGGAATACCGGGTTCAGCGGATAATTAAAGAAATTTGCAGTACCTGAATATTTTATCCGGTGAAACCGGGCGGGCAACCGGGAATCAGCTAAACTGTCGTTGAGGTGGTGAAAGTCAATAAACCGTTCTCCGACAACTATATCATTTAGAAGGACAACCGGAGTACTGGTATCAGGTTTGATCTCTTTCGTATTTAAAAAATTGATGCCCCTGTTGGTACCCCACCAGGCATTACCTTTAGAGTCAAGTAAAGCTGCTCTTTCCTGCAATACTTTTCCATATAACCCATCGCCGGAATTGAATATTCTTATTTTATTTTTATGATCATTACTATCGGGTGGATTTATTAAATAAGTAAGGCCCTTTTCTGTTCCAAGCCATAAATTGCCATTTGGTGCTGAAATAATGCTACGGATCCTGTTATCGCTTAGTCCTTGTTTTTTTGTGATATTTAAAAAATTATTTCCGTCAAACTGAATCAAGCCATCACCAAAAGTTGCAAAAAGAATATTTCCGTTTGCATCTTCTTTAACTTCAGAAACAGGACCATGGGTTACATCGGGGTATGAAGTAAAAGTTCTTCCATCAAATTTTGTAATCATCCCGTTATATGTATTTAGCCATACATTGTTTTGCCTGTCCTGACAAAATGTACGACTACCTCCTATTCCGTATAGGTGCTTCATTTTAAAGCCGGGAGGGAAAAAAGAGCCTGAAGCAGTATCAGATCTGTCAATAGTTGCTACCCACATTTTTCCTTGCTGGTCTTCTATTAAGCAATATTCGTTTTGGTTTTTGATCTTATAAATGGCGAAAGATTGTCCATTAAACATACCAAGCTGACCACATGAAAAACTAAACCACAGATTCCCTTTTTTATCAAAGAAAATATCATTTATCAACGAACAATTAATTAAAGAATTTGCCGGATAAATAGAAAATGAGTTGCCGTCAAATTTTGTGATGATGCCTTCTTCGGTACCAAACCAGATATTCCCTTCTTTATCTTCGGCAATGGCAGATATTAAATTTAGTTTTTCTTCTATTTGTTTACCAAAATGTCTGAATAGATTCTGGTTCAACTGAATGATACCACCACCATATGAACCAACCCATAGTTTTCCGGATCTGTCTTTAAAAAGGCATCGAATCAGGTTACTGCTTAAGCCTTCCTTAGTTGTATAATAATAGAAATTAGTTTCTTCCAGTTTACAGATGCCTGCAGTTTCTGAGCCAAACCACATATACCCCTCCTTATCCTGAACAATAGAATTAATATTGTTATCAATTAGTCCTTCTTGTATTGTATAGTTGGTAAATTGTGTAAGGTTAAATTTTGATACTCCGCGATCAGTAGCAATCCACATATTCTCATCCTTATCCTGCATTATATATTTAACATCATTATCTAACAATCCATCAGCAGCAGTATAATTTGAAAACGAGTAGCCATCGTATTTGAAAATTCCGTTGATACTTCCAAACCATAAATTCCCATTCTTATCTTTCGTTATACATCGTACAGGTGTTGATAATCCCTGTTTTCCGGTATAGTATTTTAATGTTGTTCCATCATATTTATATACTCCATCTTTCACACTATTAAACCAGATATTCCCTTCCTTATCTTCCGCCATTCCCCATATATTGGATCGTATAAATCCATTGTCTGAAATTTTATCAGTAATCCATGTAAATGTATTACCGTTATACTTAACTACACCTTCATCTGTACCAAACCATAAATTCCCATTCTTATCTTCCAGTATACATCGTACCCAATTTTGCAGCAATCCTTCTGTGGTGGAAAATTGTGTAAATGAGGATCCATTGTATTTAATTACGCCTTCTCCATTGGTTCCTATCCATATATTCCCTTTGCTATCCTGGAAAATAGTAAGTATAAAGCTGGAAGCCAGTCCCTGTTCTACATCTATATGATCCATTTTTATACCGATTGCATCAAGGATATCAGGCTCCAAAGCTTTCTGCATTGGTTTAGTGATACAAGGAACAGTAACTATATTAAAAGGAATGGATTCCGGCAATTCAACTCCGCCATTTCCAGGCGTTGCCATTCCTGGTTGACCAGCCAGAATAACAGCGGGTTTACCGGCTTTAAAAACATTGGGATTGCGATTTATTAGTTTGGGCAGCGATACATTAATAATTTTTGGATTTTCAAGTGGTTCAATCTTCCATTTGGGCATACTGTCCACTGGTATCAGAATTGGCGTTGTTGTTATTGTGTCTGGTAGTAAGAATGCTGTTTGTTCAGCGTCTTCGGGCTTATAGTTTTTACAGGCTGAGAAAAATAAATAGAATACAGGAATAATAAGAGATAGTAATCTTCTTCGCATTAGATATGAAATAAAATAAGCCAAGTTATCACTAAATTAACTGTTTTAAGAATGCTGATTGTTAAGGGTCTTCCGGATTATAGTTCTTACAACATGAGAAAAATAAATAGAATACCGGAATAAGCAATAATAATCTTCTTCGCATTGGATATTCGTAAATCCAAAATAGGATCTGTATCTGTTTTGCTATATATACAACCCTATAAAGTTGTCTTTGATAATAATTATTATTTGCGGAAAAGGTTGTTCAAAAATTTATCTGGATGCACATAATAAGGTCAACACATATTTCATAGCAACTATAAAGGTTATTCAATTTAAGAACTTAGTATCAGCTTTAATCAGCAATATGATCAGCCAATTAGTTTTTTTGCAACGGGTATATCTAATTCATTTTCCCATTTTGCTACAACAACCGTAGCAATAGCATTACCAATGATATTGGTAATAGCTCTTCCTTCACTCATAAAGCGGTCGATGCCAAAGATTAATGCAATAGCAGCAACAGGGATGTGCCCAACTGTAGGCAGCGTAGCAGCAAGTACGATAAATCCACTACCTGTAACACCGGCTGCCCCCTTAGAAGTAAGCAATAACACAAGTAATAGTGTAATCTGATGGCCAATATCAAGCGGTGTATTAGTAGCTTGTGCCAGAAATACTGCAGCCATTGTTAAATAAATGGATGTGCCATCTAAATTAAAAGAATAGCCGGTTGGAACAACAAGTCCAACAACTGGTTCTGAGCAACCTACTTTTTCTAACTTACCAATCAGGCTTGGTAGTGCTGCTTCTGATGATGAGGTTCCTAGTACGATAAGCAGTTCTTCTTTTAAGTAAGCTAACAAACGAAATATATTAAACCCGGTGAATTTTAAAATGCCACCAAGAATAATAAAAATAAAAAGCATACAAGTAATATAGAATGAACCCATTAACTGACCTAAGGAAGCTAATGAACCCACACCGTATTTGCCAATGGTAAAAGCCATGGCACCTAATGCACCAAGAGGCGCTACTTTCATTATTATTTTGATGATTGAAAATAAACCGTCTTCTAGCGATTGAATGCCTTTTAATAAAGGAGCAGCCTTCTCACCTATTTTTGATAATGCAAATCCAAGCAGCACAGAAAAGAATAACACCTGCAGGATATTACTTGTAGATAAAGCGTTTACAATGTTTTCAGGAATGATGTGTAAAATAAAATCAGTTGCTGATTGTGTTTTACTTTCTGTAATAAAAGCCTCAACAGATTTTGTATCTAATGATGCAGGGTCTACATTCATTCCTGCGCCAGGCTTTAAAATATTAATTACAACTAAACCAATTAATAAAGCAAAGGTTGTTACAATTTCAAAATAGAGAATAGCTTTTAATCCAACCCGACCAACTTTTTTTGTATTCTGCATACCTGCAATACCCGTAACAATTGTACAAAAAATGATTGGGGCAATCATCATCTTGATGAGTTTGATAAACCCGTCACCCA
>JAHEMM010000176.1 GCA_024643655.1 Chitinophagaceae bacterium
CGGGCAAATGTTCCTCCACTCATTGTTGGCTCAACCAAGCTTTCTGGCGTGCCTTGTAAATCCATTATCAGGCTCCAGTACTGGCCCATAAGCAGACTTTGGCCCTTTCTGTTTCTAAGGCTTAAATAGGCATGGCGCAATGTAAATCCGGAACTCCCCCTGAAATCCATTTCAAAATAGCCACGCATGCTTACATTAGCTAATTTAGAACGCCCGTCGAAGAATAATCTTGAAGAGCGCGCACCAATGTAGGTTTGTCCTTTGTAAATGTCATTACCGGAAAAAGTTCCGGGTAAAATAATTTCATTTTTTGAATTGTATTTAGTGTCATAAAAAGCTACTGCTTTAACAAAACCGCCAATTGCCAATGAAACGTCTGTACCTGGCAACCTGATTGCCCCGGGGAACTCACCTTTTTTAATGACAGCTTCATTTAAATCGCCAATGTTATCCCTCATGGGAGCAATTGTATCCCAATCCTGGGCATTTACATATACAACTGTTATCATAAAAACCAAAGCAGTTATAAATCTTAATTTCATTTTTTTCTGATCTTTAATGAAATTCTTTTGTAGAATATTTAGCATATCATTCTTATGAATTATTCTTATTCTAAAATAAGCAACTCATGAATTATAAATAAAAAGTGGTACCCAATCTGAAAACATGCATTTTATTTGTAAAATTTGGTCCCCAAAAAACATTAGCTTTTAACTTGTTGGGAATAAAAACATGATTTAGATTAACCTCACCTGTCCAAATTGTTTTCCATTCTGAGTTTGTGTTCAAAAACAATGGGGTTGGATTAACAAACAAGAATGTACTTTTTGAAAAGGAATAGCTGGCGTTGAATTGCAGGCTAATTCCATTTCCGGTAAATTTAGTATTATCAGGGATTAAATCTGTGGTTGGCTTTGTTGTATGAACATAACTTATCCCAGGGAAAAGCGCAAGTTTTTTTGTAGCTACAAAACCAAATACACTTCCCATGGCTATCGACCAGCTGGTATTTCCTAATCCTTTTTGGTAAGATCCTAAAGGAACCGTTATATCAGCAAAAGGAGCAATTGCAATAAATCTGTTTGTCAGATTTCTTTTTACAACAGCAAAATATCTTATGCGCGAATCACCAATCCCAAACTTGTCAGTATTATCATTATACATAAATGGAACCTCAATCAGAAATAAATTATTCGGATTCAGGGCATAAGATATATTCACCCTTAAACCATATAAATTCTGTTTATCGGAAAAAGAACCTTCCAGATTTGTATTGATCTGGGTATAAAGATTTGTCGGCTTTGAAGCATCAACTTCCTGTTCAACAGCGTTACCCTCTTGGGCAAACAGGCTAAGGCCTAATACCATGATAATCAGCGCTATTATTATTTTTTTCATCGTTTAATAATAGTTGTAATTAATAACTCTATTTTCTATAATTTAGACCTTAATTTTTGTGATTGTGCATTTTTTTGTAAAGGTCCATCGTCTCAACGCAAAACTTGCTGCCTGCCGTAAAACCGGCAGACAGCAGTTCTGTCATATACTTGATATTTTATCGATATTAATGCATTGAATGTTCATATTGTTGAATAAGCTTGGCCATCATCAGGGCAAAAGCCATGAAACCTATTTCTCACGACGGAAGATCCGGTGCTGCATGCCAAGAAACGCCGGCTTTCCGGACTTGTCACGCAGCAACTGAGCAACCGAACCTTGATAGGGACCATCTGTCATGATAACAAGTTCTTCACCTGCACTACTCAACGAAAACGGTGGAGGGTTCTCAAAAACTTGTACTCCTCCTACTGGTTTGATTAAGCGTTGAGCCATGAGCTGGTCGTTCTCAAAATAGATTTTGTAGTCTTCAAGATCCCCCAACCAAAGACCTACGAAAGGTTCAAGGGAACTACGATCTGCAGGGATTGCAACCAAGGGTGTTTTCTCAATTTCCAAATACTTTTTGAGAGCCAGTGCAATTACCGCCTCGTACAACTCACTCCCACGTTCGCCGTTGGTAAGAACAACGATTCCGAATTTTTTATCTGGTGCAAACAGCATTTTGGCGGTAAACCCAGCCGTCCGACCAGCATGAGAAACGGTTCGCACACCGCCGATATCCTCAACGAACCACGTAACGCCGGTGTATTCACTCAGTTCGCCTTGGACCAAAGGACTGTGCGCCATGTCCAGCAACTCTGGAGATAACAGTTGATTGCCGTCCTTGTCCTTACCGTCGAACTGAAATTGGAGCCACTTCATCATATCACTGGCATTGCTGAGTATGGCTCCGGCCGGATAGAGGATGCGCGGAAAAGGTATAAAGCTGACCTGAGGTTCGGACGTCCCGTCATATACTGCGCCATGGCCAACAGCAAAACGGTCTGCCATTAAATCCGCCATGAAGAAGGAAGTGTGCGTCATGCCCAGGGGCACAAACAACTCGTCCTTGACTTTTTGTTCATAAGATTTTGCACGGCTTACGACTTGAATGAGGCGTCCTGCAATGATGAAGTTGTTATTGTTGTAGGCCCAGAACTCGCCATAAGGTGTGCGTTGCGGCAGGAATCGAAAAGCCCGCACGGCCTTCTCCAGGG
>JAHEMM010000018.1 GCA_024643655.1 Chitinophagaceae bacterium
GGCATTAATTTCATGAATAAATTAAAGATGTGTGTTCGTACTGTTTCATTAGGCACCTGTGATACGTTGTTATCACATCCTGCATCAATGACACATTATAGTGTGCCAAAGGAAGAAAAAGAAAAATATGGCATTACAGAAGGACTAATAAGAATGAATGTTGGCATTGAAAATTTACAGGATATTATTAACGACTTACAGCAGGCTCTCTCTTAAATATTATTTTTTTACCTTCAATCGCATCAGTAGCATTTATTTAAACCGCTTCAAATGAAAAAAATATTATTGGTTCTTTGTGGATTCTTTTTTTTATTGACACTAAAAGCGCAGTCACCCACTGACAAAAGGCTTAAAGGATTGGATACTTTTGTAACAAGAGTATTAACAGGATTTAATGCCCCTGGTGTTTCAATTGCAGTAGTCGAAAAAGGGAAAGTAATTTATACCGGAGGTTTTGGCTATAGAGATATAAAGAAAAAATTACCAGTAACAGAAAATACACAGTTTGGAATTGGTTCCTGCACCAAAGCATTTACTGCGGCTGTACTTGGTATGCTCGAAGTTGAAGGGAAAGTCGATTTAGATAAACCTGTCCGCATTTACCTGCCGGAATTAAAGTTTCAGAATGAATATACCAACAACCATGCTACGCTCAGAGATATGATGTGTCATCGTACAGGTTTACCCAGACATGACCTTTCCTGGTATGCATCCTGGGCTTCCCGGGAAGAATTATTGAAACGAATCGAATTCATGGAACCGACTGCAGCGTTAAGAGAGAAATGGCAATACAATAATTTCATGTTCCTTGCACAGGGAGTTGTAATTGAAAAATTGACAGGAAAAAGCTGGGAAGAAAATATCAAAGAACGAATATTTAAACCCCTTGGAATGGATAACAGTAATCTTTCTACAAAAGACATGGAAAAAGCTGCAGACCATTCATTAGCGTTTGTTTCAACTGATTCTACGATCAAATCGATTCCGTATAGAAATATTGATGCAATGGGTCCGGCTGGTTCCATCAACAGTTGTGCAAAGGATATGGCAAAATGGCTGCTTACCTGGATCAACGGCGGTAAATATAACGGTAAAGAAATTTTTTCTTCCGCCTATAAAAATGATGCAATCACAATACAAATGGCGATGGGTGGTGGAACACCTAGCGCAGAAAATCCTGATTTACACATTAATGGCTATGGCCTGGGTTGGATGATGAGTAGCTATAGGGGACATTACAGAGTGGAACATGGTGGAGGTATTGATGGATTTATCACTACCACAAGTTTTTTTCCCAGTGATAGTATCGGCATTTTTGTTGTATCAAACCAGGGCCCAATCGGCAGTAATATCCGGAATTTTATAGCTGACAGAATGCTGAATCTTCCTTATAGAAACTGGCCACAGGCACAATTAGATGCTATTGCAAAAGCAAAAAAAGATACAAACAGAGTTGTGAAAAATGATAGCCTTGGCCACCAATTCAATACCAACCCTACGCATGAGCTAAAAGATTATACCGGCACTTATACGAATAAGGGATATGGCACATTGGAAATATCTATGGGAGATAGTGGCTTAGTTTCAAAATTCAATTCACTAAATGTAAGGTTAGATCATTTTCATTATGATCAGTTCAATGGCATTATTACTGATCCTTCCTTTGAAGGGAGTGATCCGATCCGGTTTAGTTTTCATATTAATTCCAAAGGTGAAATATATTTATTGACCATTCCTTTTGAAACCGGGACAAAAGACATCGAATTTGAAAAAGAAATAAAAGTTCTTGATGTTAAATCTGATGAATTGAAAAAATACACCGGTGAGTACGAACTGGCACCGGGCAGGATAATTAAATTCTATATTAAAGGCGAAAAAACATTGTTTGCATTTATTGAAGGGCAGCCTGAGTATGAATTAGTGCCCAGTGATAAAAACATATTTAACCTTAAAGTTTTAGAAGGCTATAGTGCAAAGTTTGACGAAAACGAAAATGGTGAAATAACAACCGTCACACTTATACAGCCTAATGGTTCATTTAAAGCAACCAAAAAGAAATAAAAATGGGATTGAATATCAGAAGAGCTACAAAAGAAGACTGTCCAAGATTATTAGAACTGATAACTGAATTAGCTGTTTATGAAAAAGCACCAGATGAAGTTACAGTTACACCTGAACATTTTGCTGAGAGCGGATTTGGAAAAAATCCAGCTTGGTGGGCATTTGTTGCCGAAGAAGATCATATAATACAAGGCTTTGCTCTTTATTATATCCGATACTCAACCTGGAAAGGACAAGCCATGTACCTTGAAGATATTATTGTGACAGAAAAG
Organism: Chitinophagaceae bacterium; assembly: GCA_024643655.1. GTDB lineage: Bacteria > Bacteroidota > Bacteroidia > Chitinophagales > Chitinophagaceae > JJ008. The sequence continues at coordinate 2,334 of JAHEMM010000018.1, forward strand.
ATGCGAGGCAAAAAAATTGGTAAATTATTATTCGATCAATTAATAGAAGAAGCCAAAGAAAAAAAACTGCATCGTATTGTTTGGCAGGTTTTGGACTGGAATGAACCTGCCATCAATTTCTATAAAAAATACAATGCTGATTTTGACGGTGGCTGGTTGAATTGTTCTATAAACCTATAACTTCAACTAACACCATCAACTTCGATTTCTTTATTGATTTTTAAAACTAAACCTTGTAACACTTTTCCAGGGCCAGCTTCGGTGAATTTAGTTGCGCCATTAGCAATCATTGCCTGTACACTTTGCGACCAACGCACCGGACCAGTTAACTGATCTATAAGATTTTGTTTTATTTCTCCACTATCCATTACTGGTTTAGCCACCACATTTTGATAAACAGCACAAGTTGGATTATGAAATTTAGTTGCTTCTATTGCAGCTGCTAATTCTTCTTTTGCAGGAAGCATTAGTGGTGAATGAAAAGCACCACCAACTGGTAATACCAAAGCTCTTTTTGCTCCCGCAGCTTTCATTCTTTCACATGCAATATCAATCCCTTTTACTGTACCACTTATAACTATCTGACCAGGGCAATTATAATTTGCAGCCACTACAGTTTCCCCTGTTTCTTTATGCACTTCAGTGCAAATTTCTTCAACTTTCTCATCAGCAAGATTTAATACCGCAGCCATTGTGGAGGGAATTATTTCACAAGCTTTTTGCATTGCTTTTGCCCGTATAGAAACAAGATTTAATGCATCATCAAAACTCAATGTTCCATTTGCAACAAGTGCTGAAAATTCACCAAGTGAATGACCGGCTACCATATCAGGCTTACCATTATTGATACTGCGATAGGCAATTATCGAATGCAAAAAAACTGCAGGTTGAGTGACATTCGTTTGCTTTAAGTCTTCATCAGCGCCATTAAACATGATATCAGAAATACGAAAGCCAAGTACTTCATTAGCTTGTTCAAATAATTTTTTTGCAAAAGCACTATTCTCGAAATGCTCTTTACCCATTCCTGAAAATTGCGAACCTTGACCCGGAAAAATAAATGCTTGTTTCATTTGCTGTTTTAAATTAATTCGTACCTACAGATAAAAAAAGTTTGACTGTACTACAATCAAACTCCTTTACCATTACAAATATAAACTTTAATGTAAATCGTTACTGATTAGTTTCAAAAACTCATTTCTACTTGAGTTTTTTTCAAATTCACCACTAAAAGCAGAAGTAGTAGTAGAAGAATTTTGCTTTTGAACACCCCGCATCATCATACACATATGTTTAGCTTCAATTACTACGGCTACGCCAAGTGGATTTAATGTTTCTTTAATAGCATTCATGATTTCAACCGTTAATCTTTCCTGCACCTGTAATCTTCTGGCAAAAACATCTACTACCCTGGCTATTTTACTAAGGCCCGTAATCCACTCATTCGGTATATAAGCAACATGTGCTTTACCAAAAAAAGGAAGCATATGATGTTCACACATACTATATATTTCAATATCTTTTACTAAAATCATTTCATTAACAGGTTCATGAAATTTTGCAGAATTGATGATTGCCTTTGCATCAAGCTGATAACCTTGTGTAAGAAATTGCATAGCCTTTGCTAGACGTTCAGGTGTCTTTTGCAAGCCTTCTCTTTCTGCATCTTCTCCAATTAAATTCAGTACTTCCTTATAATTAATCATCAAACCAGAAGTAGTATTCTCGTCGTATTGTTCAATTTTTCTATATGCCATAAGTTATAAATTCCAAGTTATTAAATCACAAATTCCATACCTCAAACAGGATACTCTACGAAGTTTCGTGGCGTCTCATACAGCCTGATTTGTAAATCAAGTTTGCTATCTATTTTTTTTCGCAACAAATCATAAATAACAATTGCTATATTCTCTGCAGTTGGATTAATATTTTTAAAATCTTCAGTATCCAGATTTAGATTTTTATGATCAAATCTTGAATGAATTTCGGTCTTTATCAAATCACTTAATACCTTCATATCCATAACAAAACCAGTTTTAGGATCTGGCTCACCTACTACTTTTACTTCCAGCTCATAATTATGGCCATGATAATTTGGTAAAGCACATTTTCCAAATACTTGCTCATTGGTAGCTGAATCCCATTGCGGATTAAACAACCTGTGTGCAGCATTAAAATGTTCTTTTCTGAAAACGGCGACTCTCTTATTCATCATTCAAGTTATTGAAAGCAAAATACATAAACACACGAAATCGGGAAAAGTTGATTAAAGTAGATTATTCTCCAAAATATTCTACATAAATCCTCGGGGTTTCATACAACTTGATGCAATGCAAAGCAACATTTGGAGGCAGATGCTCTTTTAACTCATTCCATATTGCCACAGCAAGGTTTTCCGTACTACACATTTTCCCTTTCATAAAATCAACATCGATATTTAAATTCCGATGATCAATCTTATCAATTACTTCTCTGTTAATTATTGTACTTAGTTTTTTTACGTCAAAAACAAATCCAGTATCAGGATCTGGCATTCCCTTTATTGTCACCAGTAACTCGTAATTGTGACCATGCCAGTTTTCATTGGCACATTTACCAAATACTGCTTCATTTTTTTCGTAGCTCCAGGCCGGATTGTAGAGTTTATGTGCGGCATTGAAGTGTTCAGACCTTGTTAAGTAAACCATGCTTTACTTTTTTGTTTCCTCACAGCGTTGGGCGGAGAAAATGATGATGATCCGCAATTTTGCGGAACAGGCGGCAAAGGTAAAAGAAAAACTGATCAAGTCAGCTAATCGAGATACATAAACTTATTGCGAATCATCCTTTTCACTTTATTACCTTGCAAGCTGAAACTTTAAGAATGAATATGCTGATCGTCGCTGCAACACCATTAGAAATAGCCCCATTTCTAACCAAATTCAATACTATCAAAAGGGCAAGCATTGATGTATTGATTTCAGGAATTGGTATGACAGCCACAACCTACTCAATAATGAGACATGTGCACTTAAAAAGGCCAGATCTTATTATTCAAGCTGGAGTAGGTGGCTGTTTTGATAAATCCATTGCGCTAGGATCTGTAGTTACAGTTAAAAAAGAAACGATTGCAGATCAAAGTGTAATAGAATTAGATAAATTAAAAACTCTTTTTGATCTTAAGTTAGTTCCGCAAAATAGATTTCCTTTTAAACAAGGTTGGTTAGTTAACGAAAATGAGCTTTTAAAAAAAGTCAAACTTAAAAAAGTGAAAGGTATTTCAGTTAATGAGATAACTACTGCCAAACAAAAGGTGAAATATTATCAAGAGACTTTTAATCCTGTAATTGAATCTATGGAAGGTGCAGCTTTACATTATGTTTGTTTGATGGAGAACATTCCATTTTTACAAATCAGATCAGTTTCTAATTATATTGCTGAAAGGAATAAGAAAAACTGGAACATGAAAGAATCGATTACGAATCTGAATAATGAATTAATAAAAATTATTGAATTACACTAATACTTAAGAAACTAAAAAAACAAAATAACTTGAAATTTACACTTGGCTTTTCTCCTTGTCCAAATGACACATTTATATTTGAAGCTTTGATCAATAAAAAAATTGATACTGAGGGTTTTGAATTTGAAGTAGAACTTCAAGATGTAGAAACATTGAACAATTGGGCTTTGGAAGGCAAATTGGATATTTCAAAACTTAGCTTTCCGGCATTTTTTAAGTCCCTTGAAAATTACACTTTACTTAATACTGGCAGTGCATTAGGCAAAGGTGTAGGACCATTACTTATAACTGATTCAAATCATAAATTATCATTAGATGAAATAAATCAAGCTTCTATTGCATTGCCAGGTGCAAATACATCGGCAAATCTTTTGTTTAGTTATGCTTATCCTGAAGCCAAAGAGAAAACATTTATGTTATTCTCAGCAATTGAAAATGCCTTGATTAATAAACAAGTTGATCTTGGAGTAATCATTCATGAAAATCGTTTTACCTATAAACAAAAAGGCTTGTATAAAGTCATGGATCTTGGAGAATATTGGGAAGAAAAAATGGAATTACCAATTCCACTTGGTGGCATCGCCATCAATCAAACCATAAAAAGATCAATAGCTTTAAAAATCGAAGAGCTTATTCGTAAAAGCCTCGAATATGCTTTTCAAAATTATCCTTCTATCACAGATTATGTAAAACAACATTCGCAGGAAATGAGTGAGGATGTAATGCGGCAGCATATTAATCTATATGTAAACAACTACAGTCTTGATTTGGGAGAAGAAGGAAAGTTGGCTATTGAAACTTTGTATGAAGTTTACAATGAAGTAAACGAAATAGAAAATGAAGACGAATCTGTTTTGTTTATATAAAAATAATTGCCAGATTTATCCTTTCATCACAGTCCGGTTTCCACTTATAAATCTTTATTGCAGAACAATTGGCACATTCCATTACTTTGCAACAATTGCAAAGGGCATTCGAAAAAGTTCAATCAATTAAAGCAAGTAACGAATTCTAATCATTTTACTCAACAAACAGTCAATTTAATGAGAAAATATCTAGTCTTTTTCTTAATTGTAATTTGTTGTCAATTATGTGTCTCTGCACAAATCAATGTTCCTTTGAAAGACAGGTTAAAAGTTTATATCGATTGCTATTCTGGATGCAATATGACATTTATCCGAACGGAAATAAATATTGTCGACTTCCTACTGGATCGTCAAGCTGCCGATGTTCATATATTAATTACTGATCAAAATACTGGAAGTGGTGGAGATGAATATCAAATAATTTTCTTTGGCCAAAACCAATTTAATAACATTAAAGACACTATACATTTCATTAATGATGCAAATGCAACTCAATATGAGGAAAGAGACCTTATTGTAAAATACTTAAAAATTGGACTCACTCCTTTTATCGCAAAAACGAAAATGGCAAAGGAAATACAGATCCAAATGAAAACGGATAAAGTTTACGACACGATATTAAAAAATACTGAATTGAATACAAAAGACCCCTGGAACTATTGGGTTTTTCGCATTAGTGCAGGAGGTAATTTGAATAAAGATGCTGTATATAAAGAATCAAATTTTAATGGCCGACTTTCTGCAAGTCGAATTACAGAAGCAACAAAAGTTGGATTTGAATTTTCAGGCGGAAAAAATAAATCCGATTTTGCATATGAAGACGATTTAGGCAATGTAACAAAATTTACCAATAAAAATAATAGATTCGATTTCGAACATTTTCTTGTAAAAAGCATTAGCGAACATTGGTCTTGGGCTTATGTTGCAAAAGCTTCACGGAATACATTCTCAAATAATAAATTCAGAGCATTAATAAGTACTGGAATTGAATATAATATTTTCCCTTATTCATTAGTAAATACGAAATCTTTTACAATAGCATATTTATCAGATGTTAGACGAAATAATTATATCGATTCTACACTGTACGAAAAAACTAAAGAAACATTATTTCGTCATGGTATTGAAGCAAAACTTAGAATTAACCAAAAATGGGGAAATGTATCATTTGGGGCAGAATATTATAATTATTTACATGACTGGAAATTCTTCAACCTTAATTCAAATGTTTCTTTGAACATTAGGATCACTGGTGGGCTTTCGTTTAACATATATACAGCGGCGGAATTAACCCGTGACCAATTATTTCTTCCTAAAGGAGGTGCTACTCCCCAGGAAGTGCTTACCCGTCAGAGACAGTTGGCAACTGGCTATAGATTTGTAACAAACTTCGGACTAAGCTATCGTTTTGGCTCTATGCTGAATAATTTCGTCAATCCAAGATTTAATTAATTATTTTTTAATGCAGCTGCATACGTTTCCAAACATCTTTTTCTTGCCAATGCATGTTCAATGATTGGCTTGGGATACGTAAATTCTTCAAATTCAGGCACCCATTTTTTAATATACTTTAATTCGGGATCAAATTTTTGTGTTTGCAAATAAGGATTAAAGACCCTGAAATATGGAGCAGCATCACATCCACTTCCTGCTGCCCATTGCCAGCCACCATTATTAGCAGCAAGATCAAAGTCTAATAATTTTTTTGCAAAATACGCCTCGCCCCAACGCCAGTCGATTAATAAATGCTTAGTAAGAAATGAAGCAACAATCATTCTTACTCTGTTATGCATAAACCCAGTTTCATTTAATTCCCTCATTCCTGCATCTACAATCGGATAACCGGTTTGACCGTTGCACCATGCTTCAAACTCATTTTCATTATTCCTCCACTGAATTTTATCATATGCCGGTTTAAATGCATTTCCTACAACGTAGGGAAAATGCCAGAGTATCATTTGATAAAAATCCCGCCATATTAATTCATTAAAAAAGGTTTCATTTAATGATCCAGCTTCATCAGCCAATGTTCGTATACTAATTGTTCCAAATCGAAGGTGGACACTTAATCTCGAAGTCCCTTTTATTGAAGGAATATTTCTTTGTTCTTTATAGTTACGGATTATTTGGCCTTTCCATTCTTTATCGGGAAATGAACTATCATTAGTGGCAAAACCCATTTTTTCTAGGCTAATGACCTCTTTAGCTGATTGCTTATAAAAATTACTAAAGTGTTTCTTAGTGTTATACGATTGTAAATAAAAATCTGATAATGCTGATTTCCACTTTCTGGAATATGGAGTAAATATGGTATACGGTTTGCCATCATCTTTTAACACTTCGTCTTTCTCAAATATTACATGGTCTTTGAAAGTAGCAAATGATACATTTTCTTCTTCTAAATATTTTTGAATAGCTACATCTCTATTTTTAGCATACGGTTCGTAATCATGATTAGCAAATACCTTTTCAACAGTATAATTATTCAACAAATTTTTAAAAACATCCAACGGTTGGCCATAATACACCTCTAATGTAGACCCAATTTTTACTAATTGTTGCTGTATTTCAAGCAAGGCAGCATGAATAAACTCTACCCGTTTATCAGCCTTATCTTCTAATTCCTCGAGAATATTAGTATCGAATATAAAAATGGGTAATACAGGATTGGCATTTTTTAACGCATGATACAATCCTGCATTATCCTGTAAACGAAGATCTCTGCGAAACCAAAAAATACTAATAGTAGATTTCATGAATTTCCATAACAAGTTTAGGTATGAAATGTTCTAACAAACTTGTTATAAATTTCAATTGTTTTTTCATTCCTGAAGTTCGAGTTCCTGAATTGCTTTACCCAACGTATACCATAAATAGCATTTGTAAGAAAAACTTCTTCAGCATTTTCAACATCTTCAATGCTTATTACTGATTCTGAGATTGCGAGACCAGCTTCAATACATTTTTCCACCAAATACCTTCTCATTACTCCATTAATACAACCTTCAGATAAACCAGGCGTTTTAATACCCTCACTTGTTACTAAAAAAAGGTTGGCTATTGTTGAATCTGCAATATTCCCATTTGTATTTAAAACAAGACAATCATTCAATTGATTTTCCTTGGCATACATTGCAGCTATTGAATAAGGTAAAAAATTTGCAGATTTAATAGTTGAGAATTTATCTACGCTTTTTCTTGCCTCAGAATAAATATCTATCACAAGACCATTTTCGTTTAACTGATCCAATGTTTTACTTAATGGCCAGCATTCAATAATATATTGCAAACTTTTATTCTCATCATAAATACCCCCATTTCCTCTAAAAACAGATAAACGTACCCTTGCTGACCTATCACACCCGTTTTTCTGGCATAAGCTAATTATTTCATTCTCTAATTTTTCCATTGAAAATAGAGAAGGGATAGTATAATTTAATAATTTTAGACTTGAAAATAATCGTTGAAAATGTAAAGCAGACAATTCTATTTTGGCATTTTTTACTTTCATCGTTTCAAACAATCCATCACCATATCGATAGCTTCTGTTTGAAGCCATTAATACTGGTTTATCATCAGCAACTATTTTACCATTCAAGTTTAAAAAACTCATGGCTCAAAGTAAAATAAAAAAAACCACCCTACCTACAGTAGAGTGGTTCAATATGCTTGCCATAAAACTTATACATGTTCTACTAATCCTGCCTTTACTGCATACATAACAAGACCAGCCATTGACTTTGTACCTGTCTTTGTTTTGAGTTTATCACGGATAGCTTCTACTGTTCTTGGGCTTAAGTCAACAATGTCAGCGATTTCTTTAGTACTTTTTTCATCGCACATCAGCTTTAAAATATTGACTTCTTTATCAGTTAATTGAACATCTTGTGGCATATTTGATTCGTTTGTACGCTTTGTACGTAAGCCGCTCAAAAGTGCTTTATTAGTTAATTCATTAAAATAGAAATCGTTTTCAAAAACACCTCTTACGGCTTCATAAATTAAATCAGAACCTGATTCCTTAGTAAGATAAGAGTTAGCACCTATTTCCATCATTTTAGAAATAACAGAATGATCATTATGCATTGAAAGCATAATCACTTTTACATTCGGATACAATTTCTTAATTTCTGGCAATGCAGTTAGACCATCCATAATAGGCATCTGAATATCAAGTAAAATAACATCCGGCTGAATATGACGAAGCAGATTTAATAATTGCATACCATTTTCTGCTTCTGCAACCATTTGGATGTCTTTGCGGGCTGCAAGAGATGTTTTTACACCTGTACGGAAAAGTGCATGATCATCAGCAATTGCAACTTTAATTACAGTGTTGGTTTCGGGATTTTTCATAATTGGAGTATTAATAATAAAATTTTAACAGTAAATATTCTTGATGCAAGATGGTAAATTGCTGCAACATATACTATAGTGAATGTACCTAATTATAAAATTGCAGAAATTACCATTAATAGATCAATAAGTCGAAACTTTACGTAATACTCCGGAAATTTTACGAGACAGACAGTAAATACCATATGATTCAAATAGGGCAGTTATGCTCTTGTTAAAGAATCAAAGTGCATTTACTTTTGTTTCAGAAAGTTGGTTGACATGGTTGATTTGTTTTATCCATCTCAATGTCCAAACCGTCCAGAAAGAATTAACCCAATACCTGTGAAAAACCAACCCGATTTCAATCGGGAAACACATCACCTGACAATCAATTTTCTACTTTTCTTCAAAGTATAAATGGAGAATTAAAGTTTCCGTTTTTAATAATCCAATACCAATTGAAAAGAATACCGTGTTTACATAGAAGTTTATCTGTTGAAACACAATAACTAAATATTTTTTTCTTTTCATAACAGTAACGTTACCCCGGTCTTCATAACGCCGGGGTTTTTTTGTGTCTTTACATTTAAATCTGTTAAAGAAATTATTTTTTTTCTGCAATTATATATGCTCTGGGATCTCCTAAAGTGAACTGCTTTTTGCCGGGAATACTATATACTTCTTTTAGCGAAAGGCCTGTTTTATTAAGCATTGTTGCCAATTCGTTGATGGAGTAGATATAATCAATGCCTGTTTTTATTTCTGATTTTCCATCAGCAGTTATCATCGTGTTTATTGTTTCGACACGGCTTGGCCATAATAAAAATCTTGCGTCAGCTAAGTACTTCAATTCGCCTATATTATTCCATGACCTACCAACAAAATCGTTAGCGACTATTTCAGAAATCGCTATACTATGAATTAGTAAATGACCGCCCTTTTTTAAGGATGAGGACACATTGGCTAATAATTGCAATGCATCGGTTTCGCCGAAAAAGCCAAAACTATTTCCCATACAGATAGCAAGATCGTATCCTTCATTTGGTCTAAACTCTATTACATTGGCATTGATTGCATTAACGGGAATATGCTCCTTTTCAACAATATCATTTATTTCTACAATATAAGCTTCAAGATTATCAACAGCAGTAACTGCAATCCCTTTTCTGGCAAGGCCTATAGAAAGCCGGCCATATCCACACATCAGATCGAGTACTTTACTTTCATTACCCAAATTAAAAAACGGTATCATAAAGTCAATCTCTTTTACCGTAAGTTCTTCGGGTACTAATTTTCGCCAGATTTCTTTATAATGGCCATCAAAAAAATTATCATTTATATTTGACATCAAACCCTTTTTAAAGAAGCGAATTAATTTTTTGTAACTGTAAAAGCAGTAAGATTTTTTATTCTAAAATTTTATTACGCATAGCATAGGTTACCAATCCTGCTATTGTTTTAGAGCCTACTTTCTGTTTCATGTTCTGCCGAATCGTTTCGATAGTACGAGGACTTAAAAAAACTTCTTTCGAAATTTCTTCTGTTGTTTTATCCTCCGCAATCAATTTTAAAATATTGATCTCTTTCTCAGAAAACTTAACAGGATTTGGGTAAAACTGACGGACTGATTTTTTTTGCTGTAATTTCATCAGTACCGCTTTATTAACCAATTCATTAAAATAAAAATCATCATTCACACAAGTAAGAATAGCCTGGTAAATTTCTTCGGGGTCGGTAGTTTTCGTTAGATAAGCATTGGCACCCATCTCCATCATTTTTGTAATCATTTCCTGATCATCATACATGGTAAGTACAATAATTTTGAGCGGTTCATATTCTTTGCGAATAAGACTTATTGCATTAATACCATCTACTTCCGGCATGCGAATATCCAGCAGGAGAACATCAGGTAGTTTTATTTTTAATTTTTTTTGAAGATCATTGCCGTCTTCGGCTTCCCAAAGAATTTTTAGAAACTCTTTTCCGTCAAGTGCCATTTTGATACCATCACGAAATATCTTATGATCATCGGCTATTGCCACTTTTATTTCCTGAGAGGACATAGATTATTGGTTTACAGTTAATTTATAGAATTGGACTCAGCGTAAAAGTACGTTTTTTTAGTAAATTCTGACTTTTTCTTTATATACTAAATTATTGCCTATCTAATTTGAAATTCCCTTCCTTGGAGTTCCATTGGCTTTAGATAATAATTTATATGAAATGAGTTAATTACTGATCGCATAAAAAAACAGCCCAGTGATTTTGAATTTACTAAAAATCAAGTCCAAATATTACAAATCGTATATTTTCATATGCTAAACAGTGTATTTTCTAAATGTAGTCGAAAAGCTACTATCAATAAAGTAATTACCGATATCATTAAAAGAAGAAAATCTCCTATAGTTTTAAAAAGAAAAGGTGCTTACATTTGAAAAATACTGATTAATAATTTTTTCAACTAAAAAGAAACATAACTAACTAAGGAATTACAAATTCATAATTAAAAGCTATTTCATATACGAACTAATTACCAATGAGAATCCCATTCAAAGCAAATTTGAACTCTACAAATCTCTAATGTTCTTAAAAAAGCTTTATCCATTTATAGGCTCCTTTTCAAATCAATTCTACATTATCCACACCTGTTAATAAACGAAATTCTACCGAGTAAAATTTCGATTTTAATTATAGTATAATTACTATATTTGCACGTAAAGATACTAGTATTTATATAGTTAATTAACTAGCCAGTTATTGATGAAACTCTCTACAGTATTGCCTTTTATCAGATTTTTGCAGTTTATATACCCAATTGATTGATTTGTATACTGCGGCTGAAATGACAATTTTTACGGTAGAAATATTTCGATAAGGCTTTTAAAATGTTACTGTTATGAAAAGATGGCCGACTGAAACTGTTGAAAACATAGTTTGGGAAGATTAATCTTCTTAAATTAAGTAAAAAACAGTATTAAGCATTATTAAAAAGTTTTTCTATTTTTGGACAAAATCCAAATTATAGAAAAGCTTTTTTCATTTACGCTACTTTATTCTTTTTTACTTATTGCTCTACTTGCTTTTTTTAATAAACAGAGAAATAGTAAATTAATAATCGCTTTGGCTCTATATGGCATCGTCTTCTTTTTATTCCTTTTCTTCTATTTTGACATTCCGAAAGAATACAGAAAGGCTCAACAAACTGTTTATACTGCATTAGAATATTCCTTTTTTGCATATATTTTTTTTAGCATCATCAATAATTTAAAAGCCAGAAGAATTATTATACTCTGCTCAATAATTTTTATCCTTTTTCAAATTGTTTATCACTTTACCTCATCACTTCAAAAAATTGATTCCATACCGATTGGGATTGAAACAATATTTATACTTGTTTATGTTTTCTTATATTTCAATCAAAATTTCAAATACAATTTATCTGAAAACTTATATGAATATTCAAGCTTTTGGCTAATTGTAGGTATTATTATCTATTTGGGATTTGGATTTTTCTTCAATATTTTAGCTAATAACTTAACAGCAGAAGAATTCGAAAAATATTGGCATTACACATATCTTACTGAAATCATAAAAAACATCTTATTCGCACTGGTTGTTTTAGGTTTTTTTAAGGAAAAGAAAAATCAAAGTCAATTAATAGAAAGAGATATACCAAACCTTGATATGATCTAAACATCCACCACCTATTCATTATGTTCTTCCTACAAGTTTCTAAAGCCTCTACCTCCACCATTTTGTTTTTAGGAACAATAGGCATGATTGTGCTGGTAGTTGGTCTTATTTTCTTTCTGGTAATGCACCAACGCCGGGTACTCGGTTTCCATAAAAAAATACAACAAATGGAAGCTGAACAGCAAAAGATATTGCTTAATGCTTCTATTAAATTTCAGGAGGAAGAGCGACAACGTCTGGCCGCCGATCTTCATGATGATGCCGGCCCGCTATTGGCTACGGCCCGTCTATATCTGAATGAGAATCTTGTAAACCAGGATAAAGCCACGCAACTGCAATCAATTGCTCAAACCCGGCAGATCATTGATGATACGATACAATTGGTTCGCAATATCAGCCATAGTTTAATGCCGCCAACGCTAAAGAATTTTGGTTTAGAATCAGCCATCAACGATCTTTTTCAAAAAATCAGCGGTTCAGGATGCATCAATGCAAGCAGCCGCTTTCATGATTACAATGGAAGACTGAAAGAAGAAAAGGAACTTATCATCTTCCGTGTGGTGCAGGAGCTTATTAATAATATTCTAAAACATAGTAATTCCAGCTTTATACATCTCACACAGAATGTTCATGAAGATAAATTTTACTTGCGCATTCATCATGATGGACGAGGTATTGTTCAGTCCGATTTTGATAACCTGACTAAAAGTAATGTAGGCCTCGGCCTGAAAAATATTACAAGCCGTTTACGGCTGGTTCAAGGAAAAATCAATTTTGAAAAAGATATTTCGCAAGCATATTATAAAGTTACCCTTGAACTTCCCAGAGACAAAACTGATGATTAATATGAAAACTCAATTGTACGTTAAATTGAGGAATTGATAAACCCAACAAACATTTAACTTTGTACAATGGCAGTAATTAAAGTAGCTATTGCAGACGATCACAAGATATTCAGAAAAGGAGTTATTCTTTCACTTCGCCCATTTACCAATATCAATTTTGTGCAAGAGGCAGAAAACGGAGAAGATTTATTAAATGGCTTACCTGAATCAAATCCAGATGTTGTATTGATGGATCTGCGCATGCCGGGAAAAGATGGAATAGAAGCAACCAAAACGATCAGTAAGCAATATCCCCAAATAAAAGTATTGGTATTAAGTATGTATGAAGATGAACGTTTTGTCTATCACCTGATGGAAAATGGGGCTAATGGTTATCTGCTTAAAAATTCTGAACCTAATGAGATCCGTAGAGCCATCATGGAAGTTTCTGAAAAAGGGTACTATCTTAATAATTTTGTAAACCGTATTCTACTAAAGAAATCACATGCCCGTCAAAAGGTTATACCATCTCTTAACAGCGAGGTAACTTTAAGTGATAAAGAAAAAGATGTACTACGTTTTATCTGTATGGAATTTACAGCAGCAGAAATTGCAAAGAAAATGGAAATAAGTCCAAGAACAGTAGAGGCAATTAAAGACAGATTGATGGAACGATTTGGTTGTAAGAATACTGCAGGTCTTGTGTTCTTTGCTGTAAAAAATAATCTGATCGACTAAACAAATTGTATTTCAGGAATTTCACCGTTAACTATTAATCTCCCAGTTGTTTTTTCTTTTATTTCTTCAACTGAAACTCCGGGTGCCCTTTCCAATAACATAAAGCCTTGTGGAGTTACCTCCAACACTGCAATATCAGTAACTATTTTTTTAATACATTTTACACCTGTTAGTGGAAGTGTACAAGCAGGTAATAACTTAGAGGCTCCTTTAGGGTTTGTATGCATCATCGCTACTATAATATTTTGGGCACTAGCCACCAAATCCATTGCACCGCCCATTCCTTTTACCATTTTACCGGGTATTTTCCAATTGGCAATATCACCTTGATCACTAACTTCCATTGCGCCCAATACCGTTAAATCTACTTTTCCAGCTCTAATCATCCCAAAGCTCATTGCAGAATCGAAAAAAGCTGACCCCGGCAATGTAGTTATTGTTTGTTTACCTGCATTTATCATGTCTGCATCTTCATCTCCTTCCAATGGGAATGGCCCCATTCCTAATAATCCATTCTCACTTTGTAATACTACATTCACTCCTTCAGGAATATAATTTGCAACCAACGTTGGTATTCCAATACCCAAGTTGACATAATATCCATCTTTTAATTCTTTTGCAATACGTTGTGCTATTTGTTCTTTTGTAAGTGCCATAAATTCATTTTTACCTTAAACTTTTTTGCCTTTCGTTTTCTACGACTTTCTAACTGTACGCTGTTCTATTCTCTTCTCATAGTTTTTCCCTTGAAATATTCTATGCACATAAATGCCGGGAACATGAATATTATTGGGGTCAAGTTCGCCAGAAGGCACTAATTCTTCTACTTCTGCAATTGTTATTTTGCCCGCCATTGCCATTAAAGGATTAAAATTTCTAGCAGTAGCCTTAAAAATTAAATTGCCGTCAGCATCACCTTTCCAGGCTTTTACCAATGCAAAATCTGCATCAAAAGCAAATTCTAATAAATAATCTTTCCCATTAAAATTTCTAACTTCTTTACCTGTTGCTACCTCTGTTCCAACACCAGCTGGTGTAAAAATTGCCGGGATTCCATATCCTGCAGCCATACATCTTGTAGCCAAAGTTCCTTGTGGTATTAATTCTACTTCCAGTTCTCCGCTTAATAATTGTCTTTCAAATTCTGCATTTTCGCCGACATAAGAAGATATCATTTTTTTAACTTGCTTCTTTTGCAACATCAAACCTATTCCAAAATCATCCACCCCGGCATTATTAGATATGCAAGTAAGGTTTTTTACACCTTTTTTTACAAGGGCAGCAATACTATTCTCAGGAATACCACATAAACCAAAACCACCAAGCATAAGTATAGCATCATCTTTTATATCATGTATTGCAATTTCAGCATTGTCAACAATTTTATTCATCTTATTTTTTTTGCTTGAAAATATTATCAATTATTTCACTTCGATAGTAATAAAATTACTGAACTTAATGGAAAAAAAATAATGATGGTATTAATTACTACTAAATAGTAGCGTAATTAGATGTCGATAATTCTATTTGAGTAAAAGCAATAGATGTATACAATACATTAATCAATCATTTCGATCACCTTTATTTCAGATTCACTTCTTAAAGAATCCATTATAGGCTGAAGTAAGGCAGGATGTTCTTTATAAAAAGTAAAACTTTTAAAAAATATTTCAGGGCTAATTTTATGAATAGCAAACACCTGATTATATAATCGAATACTTTCTGATTCTTTTTTCTTTGTAGAGTCTATATTCAAAACAAAATTTGCCAAAAACTGATCCGCAGTCATCATATCTTTTAGTACGACTCGCATTTTTTCCTGTGGCAAAACATTTGCCGGAACTTTATCTTTCCCTACACAATTAAATCCAACAATAGAAAAAGTGAATACCCATAAAACTTTTTTTATCCTCATTTCAGATCTTTATACTCTTGTGTATGACTAATGTCAACTTTAATTAAAATTTCCCTGGCCCTGCTTTTTATTTCTGACGAAGCCTTGCTAAATACTTTTACAATTTCATTGCTTTTGCCCTGAAAAAAAAACTGCATAACCATGGAATTTGGATTTTCTACGTTAACTGAATTCAGGTAATTCAGGCAATTAAGAATACCTGTTCTTCCTGCTTCTTCATTTTCAAAAATCAGATCCATACCTGTCCTGTAATAAGCATAAAATGCGTCATGCACCAATGCATACCTGCTGCTATTTAAGTTTTCTGCCAGCCAATAACGGTTACGTAAACTCTCAAATGACTTCCATCCAGAAATATCTCTGCTATCAGGTGCATTGTTAACAATGTTCCAAGCTTTTTGAAAATAGGCATCTCCTCCTCTTGGTGAAAAAGAATCTTTATCCAAACCAATAATTATATTCACATAATAAGCAAGTATTGCTGTGATATTAGCTACCATTGGATCATTACCTTGTACTCGATTCTCATTAAATTCAATAGGCTGAAATTCTATATATTTAAATACTACATTATCATCAAGAAAATTTACGATGGGAGAGTCATATGTTGTATTGTATATTGGACGTGCAGACTGTACCGTTAATTTCCCTTTGTAAACGTTGTTACCTAGATCCTGTTCTATTGTCAAAAGAAAACTACATTGTATTTTTTCGTTAGGCTGAATAATATCATTTGTCCATCTACGATTATTTAAAAAGTTTGTTAACCCGGTTTGTAAGGTTTGAAATACTTTGCGATCAGTAGTTGTGCTTACTTTACTTGTTATAACTGAAAACCGGGCTTGTAACTCCTGTGCCTGAATAAAAGATGCCATTCCAATAAAAAAGATTAGCAACATTTTTCTTTTAAGCATAATAAAGGTTAATTATAGTGTCAATAATATCTTTTGCCACGGCTGATTTAGATTTATTTTCAAACCGGAATTCTTTCCCCTCTTTTTCGAAAATAGTAATCTTATTAGTATCATGTCCAAAACCTGCTCCGCTCTCTTTTAATGAATTCAACACAATGAGATCAGCATTTTTAGCGATTAATTTTTCTTTTGCAAATACTTCTTCATTGTTCGTTTCTAAAGCAAAACCAACAAGAATCTGCCCTTTTTCCTTCCTCTCCCCTAGTGTTTTAAGAATATCTCTTGTTTTTTCCAATTCAATAACTAATGTCTTTTCTTTCTTCTTAATCTTATCAGCCGCCTTTTTTATTGGTGCATAATCGGCAACGGCAGCAGCCATTATCGTAATTTCAGCATCTTTAAAATTACTTATACAAGCAGAATGCATCTCATCAGCAGTAGTTACATTAACTAGATTAATCCCTTTTTCTGAAAAAGGAATTTGCGTTGGACCAAGAATTAAAGTAACAAAAGCTCCTTTTCCCTTCAATTCTTTTGCTAAAGCCATTCCCATTTTCCCAGAAGAATGATTACCAATAAAACGAACTGGATCCAGTGCTTCGTATGTAGGTCCGGCAGTTACAACTACTTTTTTACCTCTTAATGGACTGCTCAAAAAAAAATTAGTTGTCAGGAAATCTATAATATTATCTGGCTCTGCCATTCTTCCGTCACCATATAAACCACTGGCTAGATCGCCTTTTTCTACTGGTATTATTTTATTACCATACGACAATAGCTTTTCAATATTATTTTTTGTAGCTGGATGATGCCACATATCTTCATCCATTGCTGGTGCAGCCACTACAGGACAAGTCGCAGATAAATAAACAGCCAATAATAAATTATCACATAGCCCGTTTGCCATTTTTGCAAGGGTATTGCAGCTTAGAGGTGCTATTAACATTATATCGGCCCACCTTCCCAACATTACATGATTAGACCAGCTTTGTTCATCAAACAATTCTATCTGCACTTCATTACGACTTAATGTAGAAAGTGTAAGTGAAGAGACGAAATCTGCTGAAGATGGTGTCATTATCACTTTTACCTCAGCTCCGGCTTTAACAAGTGCTCTGACAAGATATATAGACTTATATGCAGCTATACTGCCTGTAATACCAACTATTATTTTTTTTCCATGTAACATACTTTTCAAAAATACCATTTAGTTATAAAAGCTCATAACGTATTTAATAAATGCATCCAAAAAGAAAAAGCGACAGAATTCTGTCGCTTAATAGATTAAATTTTAGCAAAGCTTAACTAAATAACTCATCATCACTTTTACGGAAATAGACCTTATCTTCCATAAACTCCTGTGTAGCTAATAATGCTGGATTGGGCATTTTTTCATATGCCTTTGAAATTTCAATTTGCTCTTTATTCTCATGAATTTCTTCAAGGCTATCAGTATGACTAGCAAACTCTTCTAATTTGCTATGTAATTCCTCTTTAATTGAGATATTTATCTGATTTGCTCTTTTTCCAACGATGGAAATAGATTCATACAAGTTTCCAGTTTTGACTTTTAAATCATTCAGATTACGAGTTTCTACATTATTAGTAATACCCGCACTTAAGTGTCTCCTTAATTTACTCATTTGTTAAGAATTTAATATTGTTTTGCGATTGCGTATAAAATTGTTCAACTTCTTTTTTAAGTTTACTTTCTGGAAAACGTTCAGAAAATTCATTACATTCATTTATTACCTGTGTATATCTCTCTTCTTTTTTCTCTTCTACACTCAATTCAGCAAAGCGGTAAAAAGATTTTATTATCATAAACTTATACTCATCTGCTAGTAATGACTCCGGATATGCATTTAATAAAGCCGAAAAGGTAACTCCAGCTGCTCTAAATTGTCCGAGATCATAATATAACATAGCACTTTTATAATCTTTAGTTTCAAGTTTAGCTCTGCAAATATCAATAATTTCACCCGCCTCCTTATTTCTTACAGATCCTGGATGAGTATTAATAAAAGTTTGCATCATACCTATTGTCTTCAGTGTATTTGTTTGATCCAGTAGTGGCTTTGGCGATTGCTTATAAAAGCAGTAAGCCCGCATATAATCCACTTCTTCGGCCTTCGTGCTATTGGGAAATATCTGTAAAAAACTCTTAAACAGATTCTCTGCATTCATATAATCATTTTGATTATATGCGCAAAAGGCATACTTATAATAAATATCTTCAAACTCCTTACTAGTTTTGTAATAAGGCATTATATCTTCAAAAATCTGTTGAGCCAGGCTGTACTTTTCTTTTACAAAATACTGCTCAGCCATCCGAAGTTTATAGGCTGGGTCAGGATTTTTAAGAATCTTTGTGACTCCTTTTCCACAACTGCCTAGAAAAATTCCAATAATTAATACCCAGATAAATCTCATAAAGGTTTGCAAAGTTAACTGTTAAAGACAAAACTTATATAAAAAAAATTAGACACCAAAAATCACCAGTTAAGATTTTGGTAAAGGATTGATTATTAATGGAAAATGATCGATATTCTTATTAGAAAAAGACCCCGTCTCTGATTATGAGACGGGGTCTTACTATTAAGAATTTGAATTATTAGTTCTTACGAAGATTTGGATGCGGAGGCTCAACTCTGTTTGGCCCATCTTCTCCTTCTGCAGCTGCACGAAGATCAACAGTATTGCAATCACCACCAGACTGACCATAATTGAAGATAAAGCGATCAGCACTAACACCTTCTTTATCTACCATGTGGTTAATAACTGCATTTACATGATCCCAGCTCAATTGCTGCTCTTTCTTATTAGAAGAGCAATATCCTACTACTACTACTTTACAACCTGGATTATTGCGCAATTTAGCAGCAACAGTTGCAAGTACAGCTTTTGCATCATCTGATAGTTTATTACTCTTGAAAGAAACACTTGGTAATGCACCCATTAATTCAGCACAAGTTTTTGGAGGAGGTAAAGTGCCTGCACAATCATCAGGGCAAGGACATGTACCAACACCATCAGCATCAACTGGTTGACAATAAGTTGGAGTAATCAATTGCTTATCCTTACAATCAGGAATACCATCACCATCAGTATCTTTTGTTACACCATGGCTATCTACCGGACATCCTGCAGGAGTTTGTTCCTGATCGAACTGATCAGTAACACCATCTCCATCACTATCAGGCAAAACAGGCTTTGGTAAACGCATTAAACGAGGATTGCGAATTTCGCTGTATGCATAATCCAGTGGGTTAAGCCACCATAAAGGTTCAACAGACTTCGCTCCAAGATTTATATTTAAACCAATACTTGTATAATTATAAGAGTCGTAATCACGAGTAAGGGTAGCGTCACCCCATGCATGCTCCTGCCAACGCTGACCATCTAATAAGTCATCCTTGATGAAGGTCCAACGGTTTTCAAGTGCTAAATTTAATCTATTACTTAATTTGAAGGCAATTCCGGCACCAAGTGTACCAGAAGGCTTAAATGTCTTTCCAAATAATTTTGGACGACGAGCACCCTGATTTTCAGCCGGTGTTTCATACGTGTCATCCATCAATGCTTTTAATGCATCGTATGTATCTTTTCTCTTTTTGTATTCATTATTTGGTGAAATACTGGCAAAATTATATTTCTGATTTTGGCCAGCACCTTCATTTAAGGCATTAACTTTTGTGTCGTAAACAGTTCCACCAATTCCGGCAAATCCATAGAAATTAAAACCGGTCTTTGATTTATGAAAACGGATATTATTTAAAGTAACTACACCTTGTAAAGAAAGGTCTTGCACTTTTGTTTTATAATTATAGTAAACTTGCTCTATTGGTGTTGATCTTGGTAATCCAAAATTGGAGAACTGAGAGGAAGATAAAATAATCGGCTGACCAACCGCAGTATTAGTAGCTGCTACTGGTGCAGAATAAGACGTTGCAGCTGATCCATTATTGGCCCATGCTGAGTTTTTGGCAAAATTACCAGATGAAGTAAAGTCCATTCCTTTACCAATTCCATACAAATACTCTAAACGCATGGAGAAGATATATCCAAAAGCTTTTCTTACATGCAGACCAAAGCCCGGAGAAAATACTTTTGCTGGAATATCACCACTAACTTGAAATAAACCGCCCTTTATACCAATTTCCCACTGATTGCGGGGTTTTGCAGGGAAATTATATGTTCCGTTTAAAAACTCACTATGCTGAGGCATTCTTTTGTCCGGAACCAGAGAAGAATCTTTCACATCATAACTGGATCCAACACGTTGCGAGATACCAGAAGACGCTAGCAGACAGAACACACCTGCCAATAATAATAATTTTTTACTTGCCATAACTAAGGATTAAGATTTGAAACAATGTCCAATTAATACGCAAAAATAGTTGTTGAGAGTTAATTACCAAATTTTTATGTTAAAAATTTGAGTTCTATGTGTATTATTTTTCAGTTACTTATTCAATTTTGCGTAGTATTTTAATACATCAACCTGCAATTGTTTTTTTGCCCGTAAATTGCCGAACTGAAAAATGAATCTTCCTACTAACTTAATAAGTAACGAACTCAAGGTATTTGAAACCCGCTTTAAAGAGGCCATGCAGGGCAAAGACTCCCGTTTGGATAGGATTCTACGTTATGTTGTAAAAAGAAAAGGCAAGCAATTACGACCAATGTTTGTTCTTCTTTCAGCCAAACTTTGTGGCGAAATTAATGAACCGGCCTATCGAGCAGCATCGCTTGTAGAACTTTTGCATACTGCAACATTAATTCATGACGATGTTGTTGACGATTCATTAGAAAGAAGAGGTTTTTTTTCAACTTTTGCACTTTGGAAAGCTAAAGCAAACATTTTATTAGGTGATTACCTACTTGCAAAAGGACTTTTATTATCGCTTGATAATAATGATTTTCGTGTTTTGCATATCCTTTCAGACGCAGTCAGGAAAATGAGTGAAGGAGAGTTGTTGCAAATGCAAAAAGCAAGAACCTTAAATTTAGATGAAGATATTTATTTCGACATAATAAAAAGCAAGACAGCTTCTTTACTTGCTTCGGCTTGTGCTGCTGGAGCCTGGAGTGCTAGTCAAGATGAGGATAATACTGAAAAAATGAGGTTGTTTGGTGAAAAAACCGGAATGGCTTTTCAAATCAAAGATGACCTTTTTGATTATACAAGTGAAAATATTGGGAAACCTACTGGGAACGATATAAAAGAAAAAAAACTAACATTACCGCTTATATATACCTTAAATAATACCGATAAATCCATCAGAAGAAAAATCATTTACATTGTAAAAAACAATAATACGGATAAGAAAAAAGTTCAATGGGTTATTGAACAGGTTGAAAAATTTGGGGGAATTGCATACGCAAATGAAAAAATGATCAAATTCAAAAATGAAGCCTTGGAAATATTACATCAATTTCCCGAAAGCAATGTAAGACAGGGGTTAGAAGATATGGTGCTTTATGTAACTGACAGAAAATATTAATTGCCTACATCTAATGGAAAAAAGATGGAAAATAGCAGGGGCTGAAAAATCAGAAGTGACCACACTAGCTGAAACCTTAAAAGTGTCATCCGCACTTTGTAAAATATTAGTACAACGTGGAATTAAAAATTATAATGATGCAAAAGATTTTTTTCGTCCCCAATTAGCAGATTTACATAGTCCATGGCTGATGAAAGATATGGATAAGGCCGTGGACAGAGTTAATTATGCTATAACAAATAAAGAAAAAATTTTAGTTTATGGTGATTATGATGTAGATGGTACAACAGCCGTTTCTTCTATGTATCAGTTTCTTAAAAAAATACATAGTAACCTCGATTTTTATATTCCGCATAGATATAGAGAAGGGTATGGAGTAAGCAAAACAGGTATTGACTTTGCCAAAGAAAATGGATTTACATTAATCATTTCGTTGGATTGCGGTATAAAATCATTTGAACTGATAACTTATGCAAAAGAAATAGGTGTAGAATTTATTGTTTGTGACCATCATCTGCCTGATGAAATATTACCACCCGCTGTGGCAATTTTAAACCCCAAACAAATTGATTGCAACTATCCTTATAAAGAGTTGTGTGGCTGTGGTGTTGGGTTTAAATTAATTTCAGCATTAGCAGAAAAATTAAATCTGCCTGCCAACACAGCATTTGAATACCTGGATCTGCTTGCTATTGCTATTGCTGCAGATATTGTACCCATGACCGGAGAGAACAGAATTTTAGCTTTTCACGGGTTAATCAAAGCAAATAAAAATCCAAATTTTGGAATAAAAGCACTTTCGAAATTAAGCGGGATTACAAAAGAGTTACATATAACCAATCTCGTTTTTATGATTGCCCCCCGAGTAAATGCAGCAGGCAGAATGGATGAGGCTACCAAAGCTGTTCAAATGTTTGTAGCAACTACCGAAGAAGAAGCAATAAACTTTGCTCAACAATTGCACAGTGACAATACTGATAGAAAAGAGGCTGATAAAGCAATTACTGAAGAAGCGCTTATACTTATTAATGAAAATAAAGAGTGGCTTAACCGAAAATCAACTTTGGTTTTCAAACCTCATTGGCATAAAGGAGTAATAGGCATTGTTGCGTCAAGATTAATTGAACATCATTATAAACCAACAATCGTTTTAACACAATCAGGTGATATAGCAGCAGGAAGTGCAAGAAGTGTCCCGGGTTTTAATTTGTATGAAGCTATACATGCTTGTAGAGAACACTTGATTGGCTATGGAGGACATTTTGCTGCTGCAGGAATGACATTAGCAATTGATCAGGTTGATACATTCCGGGAAAAATTCGAATCGATTGTTGCAGCAACTATTTCACCTGACTTACTAATACCTGAGATAAATATTGATGCTGAGATTTCATTTAAAGAAATCAAGCAATCTTTTTTTGATGTTATTTCTCAGATGGAACCTTTTGGACCTGAAAATCTTCGCCCTGTTTTTGTTACAAGAAATGTTACCGATACAGGATGGTCGAAAATTGTAAAAGAAGATCACATTCGTTTTTCGCTCATTCAAGATAATGTTACACTGACAGGTATTGGATTTGGAATGGCTGATAAATTTTATTTACTTCAGAATGATAACCCAATAGACATAGTTTATACAATTGATGAAAATGAATGGCAAGACAAAAAATCATTACAAATTAGAATGATTGATTTAAAAGAGACCAAAAAATTAAAACATTCGAACTCGTAAATCTACGATGTTAATAAAAATATTATTTCAGGAAAATAAATGAATACTTATAAACCCTACATTTGGCCTTCCAAAAAATCCTCCGATTAATCAGATTATTTTAATCACTTTTTTCAAAAAACTGCTTTTTTAATGAGAAAAATTTTACTTCAACTATTGTTGTCATTTATTTTTTTGACAATAATTAACCAATCAGCTTCTACACAAATTGTTATCAGTCAGGTATATGGCGGAGGCGGAAACACAGGAGCTACATATACAAATGATTTTATAGAATTATTTAATCGAGGAAACAGCCCTGTAAATATTACTGGTTGGTCAGTTCAATATGCATCATCAACTGGAACAAGCTGGCAAAAAACTGATTTGTCTGGAACTATACAACCGGGCCAATATTTTTTAGTACAAGAAGCACAAGGCTCGGGAGGCACAACACCACTTCCTACTCCTAATGCAACTGGAACAATAGCAATGAGTGGAACTAATGGAAAAGTTGCTTTAGTCAACTCTAATACACTATTAACAGGCAGTTGTCCTACAATTGGTATAATTGATTTTGTAGGATTTGGTTCAGCAAATTGTTTCGAAGGAACTGGTGCAACCTCTGTTCTAACTAATACAACTGCTGCTATAAGAAATGGAAACGGTTGTACAGATACAAATAACAATTCAGCTGACTTTTCTATCAGTGCTCCAACTCCTCGAAATTCAGCATCACCCTTAAGTCCTTGTTCAGGACCTCCAGTTGTTTCAGTATCTGTAACTGCAGGTACAGATGCAGAAGAATCTGGAACAAACGGCACTTTTAATTTAAACCTTACAGGAGGTATTGCTCCGGTTGGGGGAATTACTGTTAACTATACTTTGACTGGTTCTGCTACCATAATTGCAGATTATACTGATCCTCAGACAGGATCAATTACGATTCCTCAGGGCAGTACCACAGCTACTATCACTTTAAATGTTATTGATGATATAGATATTGAAGGAAATGAAACTATTGAAATAACAATCAATTCGGCAACTAGTCCTGTTATTATAGGAACATCATTTGCAACTATAAATATTATTGACAATGATTTTCCAGTTAATCCAAATATCTCTTTAGTCAATATCTATTCGCAGGATTTTAATTCTTTAGCAAGTAGTGGTACTTCTTCCGATCTACCTAATGGATGGCTTTTTTCAGAAACGGGTAGTAATTCAAATTTATTATATAATTCAGGTACAGGATCAAGTACAAGCGGAGATACGTACAGTTTTGGAGCAGCTTCAAATTCGGAGAGAGCCTTTGGAACTTTACTTTCCGGAAGTTTAACATCCACAATTGGTGCACAAATTCAAAATAATTCAGGCACAATAATCACAAAACTTAAAATTTCATATACTGGCGAACAATGGCGCTTAGGTACTGCAGCAAGAACAGATAAATTGTCATTTCAATATAGTTTGGATGCTACTGATCTTTCTAATGGAAACTGGACAGATGTAAATTCACTTGATTTTATTACACCCAATACAACAACCACGGGTGCAAAAGATGGCAATGCTATTGAGAATAAAACTGCATTAGTTTATACGATCCGGAATTTATCAATACCAAATGGAGCCGTGTTCAGGATACGTTGGGTAGATTTTAATGCTGCTGGTTCTGATGATGGATTGGCTGTTGATGATTTTACTATTGAAGCAAATCCTGTTGACTTAATTCCTCCAACAATTGTTTCTCTTTCTCCTGCAAATGGAGCGTCAAACCTACCAGTAAACATTACTGCTTCAATCCAGTTTAATGAAGAAGTTGTAAAAGGCACTGGCAACATCCGTATTAAAAGAATTTCTGATAACAGTATTTTCCAAACAATTGATATTAATGCAGCAGGTGTTTCAGTTTCTTCCACGCAATTGAATATTACATTAAGTAGTCTTGAAATTAATACCTCCTATTATCTTGAGTTAGATAATGGATCAATAACTGACTTGGATAACAATCCTTTTGCAGGAATAGCTGGCAATAGTACATGGGCATTTACAACTGGTATCAATATTTATGTTGCCAATTTTAATACTTGTACAACAGGTATCAGTGATGGATTTACACAATACAGTGTTACCGGAGAATTAACCTGGGCTTGCACTGCTTTTGGGCATGATCCTAATGATGCAAGTGGACTGCTTTCTTTGGCGAATGGAGTACAAATGAATGGATTTGCCGGAGGTACAAATGTACCGAATGAGGATTGGCTGATTTCTCCATCATTTAATCTTACCGGAACAAACTATCCTTTGTTATCATTCTGGAGCCGTACAGCATTTAATGGTTTGCCTTTACACCTGAAAGTTTCGACTGATTATATTAGTGGTGACCCAACTTTAGCTTCATGGACAGACATAAATGGAAAATTCCCAGGACAAACTTCCAATACATGGACTTTATCTCAAAATATTAATCTTGCAGCTTTCAAAGAATCAAATGTTCACTTTGCATTTGTTTATACTTCCTCTGATGATGATGGAGCCAGATGGACAATTGATGATATTAGTCTGGGTAATTCTCCTACTCCACCACCACCAAGTCTTACAGTAAGCACAACAGATATTCAGTTTGCTTATGTAGCCAACGGCGCTACTGCAACAAAAGCATTTTCTTTTACAGGAAATGATTTAATTGACAATGTTATGTTGAATGCGAACGGTGCATTTTCAATTTCAAAAGATGGTATTACATATAATAATGCCTTGCTTTATACTGTTGCAGAAGCAAATAATCTTTCTAAAACAGTTTATGTCAGATTC
Source organism: Chitinophagaceae bacterium (assembly GCA_024643655.1). Classification (GTDB taxonomy): domain Bacteria; phylum Bacteroidota; class Bacteroidia; order Chitinophagales; family Chitinophagaceae; genus JJ008. The sequence continues at coordinate 29,156 of JAHEMM010000018.1, forward strand.
GCACCGACTCAGAGTAATCAAAATTTTACTGGCACTGTAACGGCATCAACATCCAGCCTTTCTTCTATTGTTAATTTATTGGGAACCAGTATTGATCCTGTTACAACTCTGGAAGTTGTAAACTGGAATGTAGAATGGTTTGGAAGTACTTCATTAGGCCCGACAAATGACGCACAACAACAGGCAAATGTGCAGACAATACTTCAAAATATCGGAGCAGATATTTATGGCCTGGTAGAAGTTGTAGATGAAGCAAGACTTGCAAATGTTGTTGCAAATATGCCTGGTTATTCCTATGTGATCTGTAATTATGGATCTCATACAAACCCAACTGAAGCCGGTGCCAGTCCACTTTCTGAAGCACAAAAAGAAGCTTTCATTTATAAAACTGCTCTATTCAGCAACGTTACTACAACCCCATTACTGAGTGCGGGTATAAATACAGCTGCAGATCTAACGAATCCAAATTACAATTATTGGTCAAGTGGTAGATTCCCATTCATGTTAAGTGCAGATGTTACTTTGAATTGTGTAACTAAAAATGTAAAATTTGTTTTAGTTCATGCAAAAGCGAATACTTCACCTACCAATATTTCTTATGATAGAAGAAAGAATGGTGCTATTGCATTATATAATTTACTACAAAATCAATATGCTAATGATAATATTGTTATTCTGGGCGATTTCAATGATGATCTTGACCAGTCAATTACTGCAGGCTTTACAACTACATCATGGAATTCTTTCACTGATGATATTGTAAATTTTGATCCGGTTACATTACCGCTTAGTATAGCGGGTAAAAAATCAACAGTAAGCTATAATGATGTGATTGATCATGTAGTTATATCAAATGAGATGCATGACTATTATTTGGCATCCACTGCTAATATATTAAGCGATGTAACCAGTCTTGTTACAAACTACGGCTCTACAACTACGGATCACTATCCGGTATTCAGCCGTTATAGATTTAGTAATAAGACAGCTCCAGTTGTTACAACATGCACCCCTACCGTTACTTTTTGTTCAGTTCCAGAAAAAACATATACCATTCCTGCATTTATAGCAACGGATGACTGCGGAGATCTGGTTAATTATACATTCGCTATAACGGGTGCAACGATGAGAAATGGTTCTTCAAATGACGCTTCGGGAACATTCAATAATGGAACAAGTGTTATCACCTGGACAGCGACAGATAGCTGGGGCAATTCTTCTACTTGTCAGACATCCGTTGTAATTAATGCAGTTCCATCTGTAACTATTCCAGATGCCTACGCATTACCATCCGGCACGTCGGCAAACACCGTTTATCTGGGCTATGCTCCTGCTTCTACTATTTCGTTAACGGCAGTAGCTAGTGGGGGTACTCCAGGGTACTCTTATAATTGGTCAAGCGGTTCAACAACAAGTTCAACTACTGTTGGTCCTTTTGTAACCACTCCTTATACAGTAACCATTACGGATGCAAATTCATGTCAGGCAATTGCCAATAAAACTGTAACTGTTATGGACATTCGTGGTGGAAATAAACTGGATAAGGTTGTGATCTGCCATAAAGGAAGTTCACAAATTGTAGATGGTAATTCAATTATCGCACATCTTGCACATGGAGATATGTTAGGTGCCTGTCTATCAACTTCGAGATCGATTACAGAATCAAAAATTGTTGAAGAAATTATTGATAGCAAATTAGCCGTTAAGGTTCTACCTAACCCATCTACCGGATATTTTACCATTTTGATTCAATCTGCAAAAACAGATGAAAAAATAAATGTTAGGATAACAGATGTGAATGGAAGAACCATAGAGCAAAAGCAAAATCTTTTTGCAAATCAAACGCTTAAAGTAGGTTATACCTATCAGCCAGGTTTATATTTTGTAGAAATCACGCAGGGTAACGAAAAGTCACTTATGAAGCTTATTAAACTCTGACAATCTAATAATCACTAAATTGTTTAAATACAAAAACAACCCCGGTAATCACTGGGGTTGTTTTTTATATTATAATACTTAATCATGTCTTAATCTTTTAAATACCAATTAGTTAGTCATTCAAACGGCATTTTTTTAGTATATTTTATAGATTAAAAAAATACCTTTCATTGCTTTTTAATGCTGGCCTATTTCCCCTATCTTTGCCGCCCCAAATCTGTGTTCGCAGATTCTTTTCCGATTAATCGGGACTGTCCAATGGGATAAATCGAATTTTTAAACTTAAAAAAGTAAAATGAACAATTACGAATTGATGGTGATTTTTACTCCAGTTTTAAGTGACGATGAATTTAAAGTTGCGCAAAAAAAATATGCGGGACTTGTAACCGAAGCAGGTGGTTCAATCGTTGCTGAAAATCCTTGGGGACTTAAATCATTAGCTTATCCGATCGACAAAAAAACCACAGGTTTGTATTGGGTAATGGAATTTACAGTAGATCCTTCATTTATTGAAACATTGAAGATCCAAATGTTGCGTGACGAATCAGTACTTCGTCACCTGTGCACTAAACTCGATAAATACGCCGTCGAGTATAATGCTAGAAAGAAAAGTGGCGCTAAAGCAGGAACTGAAAAATTAGCGGAGGTATAAATCATGGCAAAAAACGAAATAAAATATCTGACCGCCATTAAAGCCGACAAAAGAGAGAAAAAATTCTGTCGTTTTAAAAAGTATGGCATCCGTTACATCGATTATAAAGATGTAGAATTCCTTAAAAAATTTCTGAATGAGCAAGGTAAATTATTACCTCGTCGTCTTTCTGGAAACAGCCTGAAATATCAGCGCAAAGTTTCAGATGCGGTGAAAAAAGCCCGTCAGATGGCATTATTACCTTACGTAACAGACCTTTTAAAATAACCTCACCCTAACTTCCTGATTTAATCAGGAAAGACAGTGACACATTTGTGTAACTGGGTTGGTGAACAAAAGAACAAAAATGGAAATCATATTAATACAAGATGTAGATAATCTTGGTGGTAAAAATGAAGTTGTAAAAGTAAAGAACGGCTATGCCCGTAATTATTTATTACCTCGTCAATTGGCAGTTGAAAACAGCCCTTCAAACAGAAAGCAATTGGAAGAGCGGATGAAGCAGGTGGCTAAGAAAGAAGCGTTAATGCTTGCTGAGATCAACAGTGTTATTGCTAAGTTGAATGAAGCACCACTTAAATTGGGAGCAAAAACAGGAACCAGCGGAAAGATTTTTGGTAGTATTACTACTTTACAGATCAGCCGTGCAATTCGTGAACAAAAAGGATATGAGATCGACCGCAGAAAGATCACTCTCCCAGAAGAATTAAAAGAGATTGGTTCATATAAAGCCACTATTGATTTTGGTAACGGAAAAACTACCGAAGTGGAATTTGAAGTAATTGCTGAATAAAAAGTGGATATCATTTTAAAAAAGTCCTTCTCTGAAGGACTTTTTTGTGTCCAAAAGAGTTATTTGGGCTTAATAATCAAATGTTTATAAGCATTATTCCAACCATTATCAATAATTTGATAAAATGTCCAAAAAAAAACCGTTATTTTGTTCTGCATTTGGTGCTCAATCAGTTTCACAAGTCCTGAACGTTTCGAAAACCGTAGACTGTTCATAGGTTATTGTTTACTGGCGACACTTTTATTTTTTTTATAAACTCACAAAAATGAACATTTACGTAGGAAACCTCAGTTGGAACCTGAAAGATCAGGATCTCTCTAATCTTTTTGCTTCACATGGTGAAGTAGTTTCAGCAAAAATTGTAACCGACAAATTTACTAACCGTAGCAAAGGCTTTGGTTTTGTAGAAATGAGCAACGATGATCAGGCACAAGCAGCAATTACTGCTTTGAATGGTACAGAAGTTGACGGTCGTAACATCGTTGTTAACGAAAGTCGTCCAAAACCTGAAGGTGGCGATGGCTTTAAGAAAAGAAGCTTTGGTGGCGGCGGTGGCGGCTACAAAGGCGGCGGCGGTGGCGGCGGCTACAAAGGTAAAAGCGGCGGCGGCGGTTATAACCGTGACCGTGGCGGCGACGGTGGATACAATAACGATTATTAATCAATAACGATATTGAAGAAGCTTTACTAAGTCTGGTTCTTAAGAGCCGGACTTTTTTTTGCACTGCCCCTAAGGGGAACTTAGGTCAGCTATTTACTCCTACAATTTATCATACCGAGGGACGAGGCATCATGTATTGTTTTCCGAGCTGTAGTACTACCCTGCCTGCCGGCAGGCAGGTATCATCGTCTCTTGCGTCGCACACTTGTACTATATTAATTCTACTCGTCATTTTGTAATACTCAGATACCTATCGGTTATCCTCAGAAAATAGAATGCCGCAACAAAGTCACGGCATTCTATAGAATTTTATATTCAAAAAATTACTTTACCACTCTCACCACACCAGCTCCGTTATAAGAATGGTACTCTCCATTATACATTGCATCTGCACTTACCGGACCCATTTTATAATTACCAGGTGATACTGCACGGACTGCATAATAATAAGTTTGTTTATTATTATTCGCATCCACAAAGAAATGTATTCGGTCATCCCGTACGTCCAATGCTGTTGGTGTCATTGCATCTTTAATCCAATCCATACCCGGTATTTCTTTTGTCCTGGGGTTTTCAATTTCTAAACCAGCTGGTAACAGATCAGTAATCACTACATTTTCGACCGGCGTATTAAAGGAACGCTCCAAAGTAATCCCAATAATGATCAAATCATTTTGTTTAAAGGTGTTGGTTGTAATTGATTTACCATTTCTATCATAAAACCGCTTTCTTACTTTCAGATAACTATCTTCTTCTTTGTAAGCACCACTTGCACTGATACCTTCGGACTGCCAGAAATAATATAATCTGCCATTCCCCTTTGTAGTAATCTCCACACTATTACTTCCCAATGCTTTACTATCACCTGTCCATTGCCCACCATTTACTTTAGCAATTGTTTTACCATTTACTTTTATATCTGCAGTTACAGTAGCACTGTTTGCCGCTTTTGCATGCTTACCCAAAGCCAAAAAGGAGAATGCTCTTTCCTGTGTACTAAGGTATTTTCTTGCTTTCAATTTATCAGCTACATGTTTTACCATCGTACCTATCTGTGCATTTCCGGGATCAACATCTATCAACGCATTTAAAGCAATCGCTTCATCTCTTACATCAGAATAATAACTGCCACCCGTTTGTGGCACTGAAACTTCACCACTAAATGAACCAGGCAGCATTGCTGCAAAAGATCGCTTATCCCCTGCAGTTGCATACGCTGCTGCTAATAAATATCGGCTATCTAAGGCAAGTATATTAAGATTGCTCTTATAGTAATTCATTGCTGGTACATTTGTTCTTCCAGCCAAAGCCAATACATATAAACCATACGCCACTTCCTTCGGAGCAATTTTCTTGTTTTGATTCTGGTTGTAGTAGTAAGTAATCGTTTCCTTATTCTTCAGTTTATTGTTGATATAATTCAACATTGTATTCAATAAACTATTATCTACATCAAAACCTGCTTTTTTTGCTTCCAGTAAAAAATGTGCTGCGTAAATAGTCGTCCACCAATCTTCTCTTCCTTCTCCATCCCAAAGCGTAACAGCTCCATTATACAACTGCCGCATTTTTATTTTGCGGATAGCTTCTATGATATTTGTATTCGCATTTTTATTATTCTGCTCTTTACCCTGCATCATCAAATCAGATAAATCACTATAATAGATTTGTGGAAATGCTGCAGACACTGTTTGTTCTGTACATCCATATGGGTATTGTACCAGATACCGCAATTGCTCCCCAATTTCTAAAGCCGGAGAACGACTTACCACCAAACTATAATTAGTACTGCCCGATATAAAATCACTTAAGCTAATATTTATTTTTTGCGAACTGCCTCCGGTTATCGAACCGCTGCCTGTTACTTTTTGCAATGTGGATGGTGGACGAACGGAAATTTCTGTAGCATCTGTAAACTTCTCCCCCATTCCATTCACTGTAATTGTTATTTTTCCAACATTAATGGTTGGATCAGCAACTACTTTAAAAAAAGAACTAGCTTCTGCATTTGCACCTATGTTTACAGTTTGACTTGCGCTTCCATAAATTTTCATTGGACCTTCCACATTAATACTGGCTGTTACAGTAGCAGATTTATTAGTTGTGTTGGTCAATATTATCGGCACACTTACTGTATCTCCCGGACTTAAAAATCTAGGCAATGCTGTACTTATCACAATCGGATCGGCCACCGTCATTGTATTATCAGCAGCACCAAAGCTTTGCCCTTTATACGAAACTGCCATTAATCTTAACTCACCACTAAACTGGGGCACATCAAATTCAAATTCCGCAACGCCATTTCCATTTGCTTTTTTAATGCCACCCCAATAGCTAACAACTTTAATCCTTTTAGCCGGCATTGGGTTGGTTCTTTTTTCCATATCCATAAAACCATCACCACCGGTACTACTCATTCTGGCTCTTACTTCGTCAAACAACAATGGATACAAATCAAAAGCTGTTACCTGCAATGCCTTCTTTTGATAGAAATAATCATAAGGATTTGGCGTTTTAAAATCACTTATCTGTAATACGCCATTGTCTACAGCGGATAAGGTTACAAAACTTCCCGGCGCAGCTTTTACCGTTACTTTTTGATGTGTTTTTGAACGCACCGTTTTTTGTGCCACTACTTCCACATCAATTTTTCGCCCTTTATCTTCTACAGTTACGTTTAGAAATCCATGAGCTACTGTTAAAGGAATATTTGAAATCTCATGTGGCTTTATCAAAGTAGCTGTGATATAAACATTCGGAACATGTTCACCAGATAATTTTAAATCAATACTTGCTGTTCTGTTGCTAACGTCTACATATTGGTATGAAAGAACATGATCTGTTTCCATTGTTACCAGCATTTTACCACTAAATGGCGTTTTGAATAAAGCAGTTACTTTATCATCACTCATATAAGACTTCTTATCCACCTGAATATCTATATTTCCTTCTTTACTTACTTCAAAGGAAGAGTTATCTGCACCCCAACTTCCATAGCTATAAAAACTCCGGCTTACATAATTATTCGCTCCAGGTTTATACAATCTGATTTCATAATCACCAGGACTTCTTGGCACAAAACTGTAAATCGTTTTGCTTCCTACAACAAGTTGCTGCTCAATCAGCATCTTATCTTCTTT
>JAHEMM010000177.1 GCA_024643655.1 Chitinophagaceae bacterium
TTAAACAATTAGCATTTATTTTTATTGTTTTTACTAGTTTTTACCAGGGTAACGCACAACTTGGTTTCTCTCATGAAATTGGTGCCATTATAGGTCCTGTTGAGTTTAGATCAGATTTTGGGAGCAGATTAGATGAGCGTACCAATTTAGGTAATAGCGGTATTGGAATCGGCATTATCCATTATATTAGTTTTGCATACAGTGCAGATTGTAATTGCTACACAACCGATACTTACTTTAATGATCACTTCAAGCTTCGTTCTGAAATTTCTTGGAACTACACCAGACTTGACCATCATGGCCAATGGGTTACTCCTGACAGAACCAGCGCATTAGCTGATAAATTAAGAGCTCATCATGGTGTCGCCGAGAATTTTGATATTGGGATGCAATTAGAATATTTCCCTTTAAGTATTCGATCTTTTCAGGCATTTGCCTATAAATTTGCTCCTTTTGTAAGTTTGGGATTTCACTTTACAAATTCTCACCCTAAAGGTTGGACAGATTATGGTGACGAGAACATTTATAATGCTAATAATATTTATGATTATTGGTATGCTAATCCTGTTTATTTACCTCCTGTTCCAACAGGGGAAACAAGAGAATATCCTATAAATTTAGACCCCATAAATGCATGGTCTATGGTAACCAGTGTTGGCGTTAGATATAAATTCACAAAACTTTCTGATCTTATGCTGGATTTACGTTGGCAGCTTTATTTTAGTGACTGGATTGATGGATTTGACCACAAATTGAGCTACAATAAGTTTAACGATTGGTTGATATGGCTCAACTTTGGTTATGTGTATTATTTAGATTAAAAAGCTTAACCTATAGCTTGTTTTAAATCTGCAATCAAATCATCAACGTCTTCAATTCCTACACTTAAACGTATTAAAGAATCTACTACGCCTGTTTTTTCTCTTTTTTCTTTTGGAATGCTTGCATGAGTCATACTTGCTGGATGTCCTGCCAATGATTCAACGCCTCCTAAAGATTCAGCAAGCGTAAAAATTTTAAGCCGTTCAACAATTTTTATAGCTTCTTTGAAATTATTGTCTTTGGTTGTGAAAGATACCATGCCTCCAAAATCTTTCATCTGGGATTTTGCAATATTGTGATTTGGATGATTTTCAAACCCTGGCCAATAGACTTTTTCTATTTTAGGATGCTTTTCCAGATATTCTGCTATAATTTTTCCATTTTCACAATGCCTTTGCATACGAATATGTAAAGTTTTAATTCCTCTCAGCACTAAAAAACTATCTTGAGGACCGCAAACAGCACCACTTGCGTTCTGAATAAAATATAATCTATCTGCTAAATCTTTATCATTAACAATCAGAGCTCCCATAACAACATCACTATGCCCACCTAGGTATTTGGTTGCAGAATGCATTACAATATCAGCACCCAAGTCTAATGGTAATTGCAAATAGGGTGTTGCAAATGTATTATCTACTGCTAAAAGTAAATTGTGTTTTTTAGCGATTTTCGAAGTTGCTTCAATGTCTATGATATTCATCATTGGGTTTGTTGGAGTTTCAACCCAAATTAGTTTAGTGTTTTTATTGATATAGGATTCTATACTTGAGGTATTTTCCATTCCAATAAAATGAAATTTGATTCCAAAATCTTCATAAATTTTAGTGAACAATCTGTATGAACCTCCATACAAATCGTTAGTCGAAATCACTTCATCACCAGGTTTTAATAACTTGATAATAGCATCTATAGCCGACAATCCTGAAGCAAATGCCAGTCCATACTTGCCGTTTTCAATACTTGCAAAGGAACATTCCAAAGCATGTCTGGTTGGATTATGTGTTCTTGAATACTCATAGCCTTTATGTCCGCCCGGAGTGGTTTGGGCATAAGTTGAAGTTTGATATATTGGTGGCATGACTGCGCCGTATGCGGAATCATGCTCCTGACCTCCGTGAATTGTTTTTGTATTGAACTTCATTTTATAAAAATTTGACAACAAATTTAATCTTTAATTCGTTGTATTCAAATCTATACCTTATCTTTAAATATATTGTCTGTTTTATTAAAATCTTCAGCTTTGAAAAAACTATTTTTATTGATTTTTGTCCTGTTTATTTACAGTTGCTATACAGAAACTTCTTTGGAATTTGAAGAAACTGCTATTGAAAAAAATGATCCAGTATTAATTGAAGTTATTTATCCTAAACTCAAAGACGATTCTGATGTTTCTTTAAAAATTAATACAATCATTGAGTCGGCACTTGCAGAACAGATTGCCTTTTTTGAAGAAGATGCAGGCAGTCTTTCTATAGATGATGCCATAGCACAATTTGAAAATCGCTTTATCAGTTTTAAAACAGATTTTGAAGAAGATGCTACCCCATGGGAAGCCACTATAAACTGCGAGGTTGTTTTTCAGTCTTTACATGTCATAACAATTGCTATAGACAGCTATACATTTACAGGCGGTGCTCATGGCAATAGTATGATTAGCCTCTTAAATTTTGATCCAATTACAGGTAATTTATTTACTCAAGAGGAATTATT
>JAHEMM010000104.1 GCA_024643655.1 Chitinophagaceae bacterium
GTAACTATCTTCGGAATATTTATGGCATGGGGAAAATATTTTCCAAGCTTTAATGTATTTATTTTCGAGCATTTACCATTGTATAATAAATTCAGGGCACCCTCATTCGCCCAGGTTATTCCGCAGTTTGCTATAGGCGTAATTGCTGCACTTTCACTACAATATTTGCTTTTCGAAGAAAAAACAAAAGAGATACTAAAATCGGATACAAAAAAAATATTGTACGCTGTTGGTGGCTTATTCGCTTTACTTGGAATAATGTATTTCTCATTAGACTACAGTTCTCCAGATGATGCGGCCATCCTAAGCAACGTAGCAGCACAAACTAAAAGTGATGAAATTGCAAGAGCTGTAATTGCAGGATTAAAAGCAGATCGTTCTGCCATGTTTGGTGGACAATTATTAAGAGCTGCCGGCTTTGGAGTGCTTTTATTAGGGGTGCTGTATGCTTATATGAAGAACTGGTTGAAACCGGCAATGGCTGGAATAATTTTATTGACAGTTAGTTCACTTGAATTAATTATAACAAGTCATAACTATTTGAATGAAGACAGCTATATATCTGCAGATGAATATACCAGTAGTAATTTTGCCCCTACTCCGATTGATACGCAGATCCTTCAAGATAAAGATCCAAATTATAGAGTGTTCAATATGGCAGGCAACCCATATAATGAATCCCGAACTTCATATTTCCACAAATCGATCGGAGGCTATCATCCTGCTAAATTGCGGATATATCAGGATGTGTTGGAAAAATACTTATATGGCAATCCGAATCAGGAAATATTAAATATGCTGAATACAAAGTATATCATAGTAGCTGATCCGCAAACTCAACAGCCAAGATTAATCAAAAATCCAGAACCAAACGGTACTTGCTGGTTGGTAAAAAACATACAACTGGTGGATGACAGAGTAGCTGCTATAAAAACAATTGGCACTACTAACTTAAAAGATACCGCAATTGTTGAAAAATCTACAGCCACAAATTTAGTACAACCTCAATGGGATTCTACTGCTTCTATTAAAATGACAAAATTTGATAACGATATAATTGAATATGAAGTGAATGGTAATGGTCCTCAATTCGCAGTATTCAGTGAAATATATTATCCAGTTGGTTGGAATGCTTATATAGATGGTAAAAAGACAGAATACTATAATACCAATTATATTCTTCGTGGATTATCGGTACCAAAAGGAAAACATATAGTAAAGTTTGTTTTTGAACCTGCTTCTGTAAAAAGCGGAACTTCGATTATGTTTATGGCATCCATCGCTATTCTATTAATACTGGTTGGAGGTTTATTTATGGCCTGGCGTCAAAGTAGAAAAACAAGCTGAGCAATTGAATGAAGAAAGTATTAGCAATAGCCCCCTACCCATATTTGCCTTACTTTTCTGGGGGGCAAAAATTTATAGCCCAATTTTTTGAATATTTTGGGAAAGAAGTTGATCTGACTGTTATCACAAATTCAATCAATGATGCATCCTTAGCAACAAGTTATAAAACTATTGCACTTCTCAAAAAATCATTTTCCCGTTATTTCGATATTAGTTTGATCAAAAAAATAACTGCTTTAGTAAAAGAAGAGAAATTTGAACTATTAATTATTGAGCACCCCTATTTGGCCTGGCTGGCTTTTGCTATTCGAAAACGTACAGGTATACAAGTTATTATTCATACACACAATATCGAATATCAACGATTTAAATCAACAGGCAGGTGGTGGTGGCCCATTTTAAAATATTATGAGAGAAAAAGTTTTAAAAAAGCAGACGCTATTTTTTTCATTACACCAGAAGATAAAAACTTTGCTATAAACAGCTGGAATATCCCCTCTAAAAAATGTATCGACCTTCCTTTTGGCATAGCTATCAGCGCTAATCCGAAGGATAAAAATGAGTTTAACTTATCAATCAAAAAGGCACATAACATTGATGCGTCTGATAAACTACTGCTGTTTACCGGCCAACTGGGTTATAAACCAAATCTTGATGCATTAAAAATAATTCTTGATATAATTAATCCAATTCTCTTACAGCAAAATTCTTTACAATACAAAATTGTTATATGTGGCAAAGGCTTACCAACGTTTTTCGATAACTTAAAAGCATATACTTCAAAAAATATTATTTATGCCGGATTTATAAAAGATATCGATACCTATTACAAAGGAGCTGATTTATTTCTCAACCCGGTAATTAGTGGTGGCGGAATAAAAACAAAAATGGTGGAAGCTATCGCTTATGGCACTACAGTGATATCTACTGCAAGCGGTGCTTCTGGTATAAAGTTGGATATTTGTGGTGACAAGCTAATTATTATACCTGATAATCAGTGGTCAATTTTTGCCAGATCAATAAAAAATGTCATCAATATAGAAACAAAAACTCCTGACACTTTCTATCATGAGTATTATTGGGAGCATATCATTTCCAGGTTGATGAATTCTATTAAATAAAAATGTTACTGTTATGGTGATTGGGAATGGAATGGTTGCAACAAGATTTAGTTCTTATAAAAACAGAAACGATATTATCATTTTTGCATCCGGTGTTTCCAATTCAAAAATTAAAGATGAGCAGGCATACAAAAGGGAATTCAATTTATTAAAAGATACACTTTCACTTAATCCAGGGAAGAAGTTAGTTTACTTTAGCACTTGTAGCATTCTGGACCCGGCAGAAGCCGATGCTCCATATACTGCCCATAAACTTAAGGTAGAAGAATACATTACCCAAAACGTAGCAAGCTATTTAATCTTTCGGGTATCCAATCTTGTAGGAAATTCAAACAACAAGAACACCGTCTTGAATTTCTTTGTCTATCATATTAAAAATAAAATAAACTTTGATTTATGGACGAATGCCACAAGAAACTTAATTGACATCGACGATATGTTTATAATCGCAGATTCGATACTTACTACTGATCTATTTCAAAATCAGATTATCAATATCGCCAATGAAAAAAGTTATACAACTGCTGAAATAGTTGTGGCCATAGAAGAATGTTTGAAGCTAAGCGCCAATTATATTCCAATTAACAAGGGCATTCCCTTCACAATTGATATATCATTAATTTTACCCATTATAAAAAAACTAAATATTCAATTCAGAGACCATTACTTAAAAGAGCTCATAAATAAGTATTATTAAAAATCATGACGTACCGATCATCGATAGTTAAAAGAAATCTGGAATTGATCATTATGTCTCCGTTTGTTTGGCTGGGCAAATTGGCAGGTTACCTTTTTCCGCTAAAAACAAAACATCACATTTTTCTTTTCTTTCCTTCAGCTGATATTGGCGGGTCAATTAAAGTAAATGCAGATATAACCCAATGTATAAAGACTCAAAAGCCATTGATTATTTTTTCTAAAAAACCAAAAAATAATCAATTCAGGCATTTATTTGATATTGAAGGTGTGAAAGTGATCGATCTGCATCAATACATCGATAATAAAGTATTCCATTTCGTAAACTTTTTTTTTAGAGGAGTTTTAGCAACCTGGATCAATAAAGTAGAAAAACCAGTTGTTTTTGGAGGCGAAGGACTTTTCTTCTACAAAGTGATCCCCCATCTTAAAAAAGAGACTAAGAACATTGAGCTGTGCCATCTCAATACCTGGTTTGATTTTTCGCAAGCATTTATAAAATATATTGATACACGAATTTTTAGTACGCCAAAAATAAAACGGGATGTAGAAAGGCAATACAAAGAAAACAACATCCCACCAAGTTATTCCCACCGGTTAGTTTTTATCGACAATAAAGTTGATATACCCGCTTATCAAATAACAAATAATGACACTTTACAAATAATATATGTAGGCAGAGGTGCTCCTCAAAAAAGAGTACACTTGATTGCAGCCATTGCAAAACAACTGCATGAACAAAATGCAAATGTTCATTTTTCGTTTATTGGCGATGTAGAAGCGATCATTCCTGAATCTACCAAAGCTTTTTGTACGCTTTATGGAAACATAAACGACGACACCCGTTTAAAGAATATATATCAGCAATCAGATGTATTGCTACTGACTTCGCAATATGAAGGATTACCAATCGTCATTATGGATATGATGGCAAGAGGAAAAGTAGTATTATCAACAGCTGTAGACGGCATACCCGACTATATCACTCACCTTGAAAATGGGTTACTAATTAAAGAAACAGAGGAAAAGAAAATAATTGAGAAAGGTATAGAACTTATTAAAGAGTTAATAGCCAACCCCGAATTACGAACCTCAATTGGCCAGGCAAGTTATAAATATGCACAGCAACATTTTAGTGGAGAATCTTTTTGTAGCGCCTACACTACTTTATTTAGCAATGAAAAATAGTTAATTGCTCTCCTTTATTTTTTGTTTATTGCTATAATACGATATACTCATAAGTATTTTTGAAACCGGGCCAAGCTTTAATAACCAATGCGGCCATCTATTTACATCTTTTATGATTGACTTAAGCACAATGGGGCAATCTTCATTTGCAAACTTTTGCAATTGTTCAAAATTAGTTATTTGAAAATTTCTCAAGAGCCGCCACCAGGCATCATACACCAACATATTCTTTAAATGTTTTGTCCCGGTTTTTTTTAGCAATTGTACATATTCAGGAATTTCAATTTCAGGTTTATTATGAAACATTGTTGTTAACTGATTCTCACTAAACCCAACATTAATTAAAGGCTTATCAATATGCTTAAATGGCTGCTGTTCTAATAGGCGTATATAAAAATCAATATCAACCAACCATTTCATAGTTGGGTCATATTGAATGCCCATTTCTTTTTTATACATAGTAACACTGGGTACTCCTATGCAATTGCGGGATAAAAGAATAACAGGATCCTGCTTTAACTTCCGTAGCCGAAAAGATGAAGGGCTTACTTGCTGCGAAGTATTATCAGAAAACTGAAAATTTATAAAAGATGAAAAAATGAATGCATCACTATTTTCTCTGGCAGCAATGGCAAAACTTTCCAGACTATCCGCATTACTAAACCAGTCATCGTCATGCATTATTTTAATCCATTCGCCGCTTGCCTTTCGGATACTTTCGTTCCAGTTTTCAGGAGTACCAAGCGTTGATTCATTTTTAAAATAATGAAGAGGGAGTTTATCAACGTATTTTAAACAAATAGCTTTAACCTCATCTGTTGGTGAATCATCCGTCAGCACAACTTCGAAATCTCTAAAATTTTGAATGGCAATTGAATCCAATAAATTAATCAGATGTTCAACCCGCTTATATGATGGAATACAAATAGAAATAAAAGGTTTGTTCATTTCTTCTTCTTTGAATGATGAATCAAATCGAGCCTAAGTGGTTTGTAAATAAAAAACTTGAGAAGCGAATAAAAAATCTTGCTTTTCCCGAATAGTTTTTGTTTCCGTACCCATCTGACCTTATTGCTAAAGCTAATACTATAATTTTTCAAAAAATTTAACCAGCTATTAATAACAATACTATCTGTTTCAGCAGGAACAGCTTCAAGCAAAGAAACAGGCAGTTTCAATCTGCTGTTTTCATGAAACTGGATTGCAGCGTTTACCCAGTTGTCGCCATAGTCACCCCCTTTTGTTATATGCACAAGTAGTATTTCAAAAGTTACTGCAACCGTACATATTACGTTAGCCCGTAAACTCAGGTCTATATCATAAAAATGAAATCCAGACAATTCCTTTTCATTAAACGGGATTGTCTCCCAGATTTTTTTCCGGCAAGCAATAAAAACCCCATCAATACATACAACTTCCTCTAATACTTTCTGAGGCGCAGGTTGCAATAATTGATGTTCATCCCTATCAACATATCGATGGATGATATTAACGCAGTCCAATTCCTTTATACCAGTATACCATCCGGAATAATATTCTGATTTATATTTGCTGCCGGCAACACCAATAATTCCGATTTCATTATTATGCTGAAAAATTGAACACAAAGTTTGACCCCAGTTATCTGTTTCAAATAATATATCTTCATGCAAAAAACATAGATAATCATAATTCGCTTTAAAAGCCATCATATTATAAACCTCACAAATGCCCTTTTTTTCAGTACTATTATCCCAAACAAGCAGTTCATATTCCACTCCAATGGAAGCAGAAATACTTTTCTTGACCTGTTCCAGATAAGAAGCATTAACAGAGCATATGATAATTGAGATCATAAAATATATTGAACGCCAGATTTAAAAAATATCAGATTCTTTTCAAATGAGCAATAAATCACTATCATCTAATTTAATAAAAGGGATTACCCAAAAACTAAACTCCGTTTTCCGGAATCCTTATCGGGAAGTGAATGTAAACTGGTTTAAACTAAAGTATTACAAACATCTGCCTACAGGCATTCTCCGTAAACATCGCCTTTTTGGCAAATATATTTACTTCTATAGTCCCACTGAGTTTCTGCATGGTCTAAAAGAAATTTTTATTGACAAGATATACTTTCAGCAATTAGAAAAGCAGCCATATATTATTGACTGTGGTGCAAATATTGGTTTAAGTGTGATTTATATGAAGGAATTATACCCTTCGGCTTCGATCATTGCATTTGAGCCTGATGACAAAAATTTTGATTTACTTGAAAAGAATATAAGTTCTTTTGGATATGCTGATATTGAATTACGAAAGGAAGCAGTATGGATTGAAAATACTGAAATCAATTTTAAAAATGATGCTTCCATGTCAAGCAAAATTGAAGAAGCAGACTCATCCAGCAGCAATAAAGTAAAAGCTATAAGGCTAAAAGATTACTTAAACAAAAAAGTCGACTTTTTAAAAATCGATATTGAAGGTGCTGAGTTTAAAGTCCTTTGTGATATCGAAGAAAAATTAGGTATGGTAGAAAATTTATTCATTGAATACCATGGGCTATATGAACAAACTACAGAGTTAACTAAAATGTTTTCTATCCTATCCGCCAATGGATTTCATTATTATATCAAAGAAGCAGCCGTAATTTTTCCTTACCCATTTGTAAAGGAAAAGAACCCTGTAATTCCTTATGATGTCCAGCTTAATATTTTCTGCTATAGAAACTAATTATCGGAATTGATATAAGAAAGAAAAAGCTCCATCCCCTTCTTTTTAGAGGCATCAAATGCATAGCTTAAATGAAGATTATAATACTTCTTTAAATCAAATAATGGGAAGGGAGTATCCGCAACAATTTCATCTATATGATTCAGCCCAACAGCATTCGCAATATTAAATGACTTGATAAATTCTTCATCAAGTGGCTTTGTACTTACCCAGGCTGCAAATACAAATGGCAATCCTGTTATCTTTTTCCATTCTGAACCGAGATCATAAATAAAAGTAGAAATTTTTCGTTGCTCAAAAGCTCTGTCGCCAATTACTAATCCAGCTGTTGTACCTGTTATTTCATACCGGTAATCCTCATTGGTTGCCTGTACTATTTCTGGATTAATGCCCCAATATTCCCGCATTAAAAATTTTAGTAGTTCTACAGATGTTCTGCTTTGGTAGTCCAGTAATACTTTTTTTATTTCAGCCATTGGCACTTCACTGAAAAGTGCTACAGATGCGATCTCCCCCTGTGTACCAATACAGTAATCTGATACAATATGATATTCTTTCAACAGTGGAAGAACGGCAACCGGCACCAATCCCACATCAATCTGATTATTCAATAACATATCTGCCAATCGGGATGGATAATCGCCGATTAATTCGATTTGCTCCGTAATTGAACCTTTTTCCAAACCATACACCAGCGGCTTTGTATTCAGGTAGTTTACTACTCCCACTTTAATCTTATCCAATTCAGTTATTTTTGTGGCAACAAAGGTATAGGTTGAAAGGTCTTCATTAAAAACAAATCATGGAATTAACTGCTCTTACTGCTATTTCTCCGGTTGACGGTCGTTATCGTAAACAGGTTCAGCATCTTGATGAATATTTCTCAGAATATAGTTTAATAAAATATAGAGTAATTGTTGAAATAGAATACCTGCTTTTTCTTGAAAAGAAGAAATTTTTTAAACTCCCGGGCAAGACTATTAAGTTTTTACAAAAACTGGCCGAAGATTTTGGACCTGAAGATGCCCAGGAAATAAAACAGATCGAATACACTACCAATCATGATGTAAAAGCGGTAGAATATTTTTTAAAAAATGAATTAGAAAAAAATAGTGGCGCAGCCGCAAAAGAATGGGTGCATTTCGGGTTGACTTCACAAGACATTAATAACACCGCCATTCCATTAGCCTGGAAACAGGCTATTGAATATGAATATTTGCCCGGATTGCTAAATTTAAATGCACAATTAAAAGCACTGGCAACAGAATGGAAAAACATTCCGATGCTGGCACATACACATGGACAACCTGCCAGCCCAACTAAACTGGGAAAAGAGATCATGGTTTTTGTAGAAAGAATACAAAACCAGATAGAACAATTTATCGGTATTCCTTTCAGTGGAAAATTTGGAGGTGCTACAGGCAATTTTAATGCACATCATATTGCTTTTCCAAAAACGGATTGGATAAAGTTTGCCAATGAGTTTGTTGCTCATCTTGGTCTTAACCGCCAGCAATACACTACCCAGATTGAACATTTTGATAACCTGGCGGCGCACTTCGATTGTATGAAGCGTATCAATAACATACTGATCGATTTTAGCAGGGATATCTGGAGCTATGTATCCATGGAATACTTTAAGCAAAAAACAAAAAAAGGAGAAGTAGGATCTTCTGCCATGCCACATAAAGTAAACCCTATTGATTTTGAAAATGCAGAAGGAAACCTGGGTGTAGCCAATGCTATTTTTGAACACCTGGCGGGCAAACTTCCCATTTCAAGATTACAAAGAGATTTAACCGACTCAACTGTACTCAGAAATATCGGTGTGCCATTTGCACATACATTGATAGCTTTTCGTTCTATTGAAAAAGGTCTGAACAAACTCATCATCAATGATGCAAAGATTGATGATGACCTTGAAAATAACTGGGCAGTTGTTGCAGAAGCCATTCAAACTGTATTAAGAAGAGAGCAATACCCTAATCCATATGAGGCATTAAAAGATCTTACAAGAGGAAATAATAAGATTAATAAAAAAGTAATACATCAGTTTATTAGTAAATTAAAAGTGGATGATGCAATAAAAACTGAATTGAAAAAAATTACACCGCAGAATTATACCGGCATAATGCCAAAAGGCTGATTACTGCATTAACTATTTTTTCTAAATACAAACACCAGCAACTCAATCTCTCCATCCATCTTTTTTCCAAAAGGTAGAAATCCATTTTTCAA
>JAHEMM010000105.1 GCA_024643655.1 Chitinophagaceae bacterium
TCTCCCAGGTGTCTACAAAAATAAATGCAACGTTCGGGTCATTTTTATACTTGTTCACCATTTTTTGCATACCGGGAAAACTGGCAATACAAGGGCCGCACCAGGTAGCCCAAAAATCAACTACAACAACTTTTCCTTTTAAATCAGTTATATCAACTTTTTTTCCTTCAAGATTTACTAAAGCAAATGAAGGTGACTTTTCATTAAGCATTGATTCTTGTAACTCTTTCAGCATTTTTATTCTGCTTTCTTCCTGCAAAGCAGTTATATATTCATCAAAACCAGATTCACCTTTTTTTACTTTAGTATAAATAGTTTTAAGAATACTTTTTATTTCGCTGGTGGATTTTCCATCTTTTACAAATTTTTCCAGTTCTGGTTTTAATTTTTTCGCCGGCAAAACTTTTTCTGCCAATAATGCATAGGTGTTATTTTGGTCAGGATCTTTTCCTTTATTAATTAGAATCGCTGCATCTTTTGCATAAGGGTAGCCTTTTTTATTTTCACCCATTTTATGCAATACCATAGCATAAGTATCGGCATACATGGCGTAGGTCATTTCATTATTTTTTTTCCATTGCTTTTCACTCAAATATTCTGGTCGCTTTCCAGTTGGATTTTCCCATTGTTCTTTTGCATTGGTTGTAGCGAATCTTGACATTTCCTCAGCTACTTTTAGATTATCACTCGTTTTTTGCATCTCCCAGGCCATACTATTATAAAAGGAAGCTAACTGTGTTTTATCAGCAATATCATTAGCCAAAACTTTTACTTTTTCCCAATCTTTTTTTGTAGCGTATGAATTTAATATTTGCGTCTTGAAATATGGAATATTCTGTTTATAAGCTTCCCATTTTTTATCTGATTCAACTTTGTTTTCTATTAAAGAAAGCATAGCTTCCTTTTTACTAATATCCTTTTCGTTATAAAATTTTTGTACAGTTTCATTAATTAACCAATTGCCATCCGGAAATTTTTCTTTCTTTAGCGTTGTTATAAGTTGAGCTTGCTGTGGTAGTTTACCTAAATTATATAGTGAAGTAATGTTTTCATAATCTACTTCATCATTTAACCCGTTTTTTAGTTGTGTTTCTATTTCACGTTGAATAATAGAAGCCGTTTCGTCTTTTTGAATCGTCGTTAACAATCGCACATATGAAAAAAGATTGGACTTACGGGATTCTGGAAAAAGTTTAAATTCTTCTTCCATGGCAGCTAATGCCTTATCATTATTCCTTTCTACACCAACCCGTCCACCCATAAATTGATGGAATAAAGCAAGGGAAATATTACTTGACTTTCTTGGTTTATCGTTTTCATATAGGTGAATATAATAACCATTATTAAAATTGTTATCAAACTTTCCATCGGCTGTAAACCCTATATAAATAAAATTCATAGCAGTGTCAGTTTTAAAACTGCCGATGTATAGTTTGCCTTTTCTTACCAATTGTATATCATCAGTCATTTGTTTCAAGTTGCCATTTTGATAAAGTACAGCCTCCACAGGAAAAAGCGTATTGGCTATATCTCCGGATGATTCATACTTTATGGTAATCGTTTCACCGGGTTTGGGTTTTTCAGGTGAAAATGTAAAATTTTGTTGCGCAAAGCAGCTTATTGAAATCACTAAAAATAAAATGGGAAGAATTTTCTTTAATAGCATGGTTTAAAGTTTGTACTAATGTAGATAGAATTTATAATGTAAGATGTTAAATTGGCACTTAATTTTTGTAATGTTTAATAAGTCTGGTTTTTAGAAACTTTACCATATCTTTCTACCTCAGCTATGTCAAACGAAACTTCTTTATCTAAAAAAATTGGCTTTTGGTCAGCAACTGCCATTATTATAGGTAGTGTAATCGGTTCAGGCGTATTTATGAAACCCGCAAGTATGGCGGGTCAGCTTGGTTCTCCAATTTGGTTGACGGTTATCTGGATTATTGCAGGACTTTTCTCCTTATTCGGAGCGTTGATCTATGCAGAATTGGGAGCAATGATTCCGGAAACAGGTGGGATGTATGTGTATTTCCGAAAAATGTTCGGCGATTTTATTGGGTTTATTTATGGATGGTCGGCTTTTTCAGTTATTAATACCACAGCTGTTGCAGCCATCTCATTTGTTTGTGCACAGTATGCCGATTATTTTTTACACCTACCACGACTTGATTCTATAACAGAGCAATCTGTCATTTGGCATATACCTTTTATTGGCGATTTATTCCCCTTGGAGAATCTCGGCGTTAAAACATTGGCCATTCTTTTAGTAACAAGTTTTACTACAGTTAATTATATAAGTACAAGAGCAGGGAGTGCTTTTCAGGTAGTTTCTACTATTATAAAAGTGGCTGCACTTGGACTTTTAATCTTTGGTATATTTATTTCTGGCAATGGTAATTTCGAAAATTTTACTACGGCTTTATACCCAAAACAAAATGGTGCTTTATTAGCAGGTATTATGGCGGCTCTTTCTGGAGCTTTTTTTGCCTATGATGGCTGGGCCAATATTACATTTGTTGCCGGAGAAATGAATCATCCGCAACGAAACATTCCAAAGAGTTTATTTACCGGTGTGCTAACTTGTGTCATTGTTTATGTGTTGGTCAATCAGGCTTATCTCTATGTTATGCCGGTAGAACAAATTGCAGGTTCTTCATTGGTAGCAGCCGATGCAATGACCATTTCATGGGGAGTTGCCGGCGGAGCCATAATTGCGGCTCTTATCGTTATCTGCACTTTGGGCGCTATCAATGGTAATACCATGGCAGTAGCAAGAGTCACCTATGCAATGGGAAAGGATAAAGTTTTTTTACCCTGGGCAGGGAAGGAGCACAAACGATTTCAAACACCGGGTAATGCATTGATATTACACGGTCTTTGGGTGAGCATGTTTATTATTTCAGGATCGTTTGATATGCTCGCAGATATGATGGTCTTTATGACATGGATGTTCTATGGGCTTGGTGCTATCGGTGTTTTTATTCTTAGAAAAAAAATGGTGGATACGGAAAGACCATATAAAATATGGAAACATCCTTTTGTTACTGTTTTATATATCGCATTTACAACATTTTTTTTGGGAGCAACTATCTATAATGATGTTACAAATTATATTGCCGGCACTCAGCCCGTCATTAATTCTTTACTTGGCCTGCTGATAACAGCCTTAGGAATTCCATTGTATTTTTATTTCAAACGAAAGCAAGTAAAGGAAAATAGCCTGTAAAGAAATGCTACAAGTGTAATGTACCTGCATAACAAGCTGTTTGTTTTTGTTGCACAACTTCATAGACCTTTTTGCTAACTTGCGACCCAATAGTTTTTATTATGCGATATATGAAATGGTTAGGCTTAGCAGCAGTTATATTATTGGTCGCTTCCTGTTTTACCCCCTGGATCTTTATTGAATCAAGAAACATTATTGTAAGTGGTATTGATGCCACCGGTACAAGTTTTGGCAAACCCGGTTATTTGCATTTTTTCTGTGCTTTCTTTTTTATCATTTTTCATCTTACTCCACGGCTTTGGGCCAAACGAATGAATCTACTGGTAGTAGGATTGAATGTTGCATGGGCTATACGCAATTTTTTTATGATAGCTGCCTGCCAGGGAGGAGAATGCCCAGTGAAAAAAATTGGCTTGTATCTTGTATTAGTCTCTTCGCTGATAATGCTTATTTCTTCACTCTTCCCAGATTTAAAAATGAAAGAGAAATAAATTGAATTCATTAATTTCAAAAACGGTTTACAGGGAAAATTGTTTTTATAAATTTTCTAATTTATCTATCCGTACTAATTCATCACTATCTGTCTTTAATTGAGCTTCTTGCTTTATTGCATATTTTTCTTTATTTCCATTACATTTCAAATAATTTGGCGATTCCAAATGCGGCTCCAGCAGCTACTGCGCCGATAAGCATTACTTTAAAGGCACCCGACCATACATTCACACCAGTAATTTTACTTTTGAAAAAACCAAAAACAAAAAGGCAAAGTAGTGTTACAATAACCGATATTTTTAATCCTTCAATAGGAGAGTCAACAAAAAAATAAGGACTTAGTGGTACAATGCCACCAACAATATAGGAGATGCCGATATTCAATGCAGATTTAGTCGCTCTTTTGGGGTCAGGTTTTTCCAGTCCCAGTTCATATTTCATCATAAAATCAACCCACTGTTTTTTATCCTGCGAAATTTCTTCTGTCGCTTTTTCCTGTAATGCCGGACTAAGACCAATACCTGCGAAGAACTCTTTGGTTTCTTCCAATTCCCTTTCCCGGAGGTTGTCTACTTCATAATATTCTCTTTTCTCTTCGCTGTAATAATGATCCTGTTCTGTTTTCCCAGAAAGATAACCACCCAATCCCATTGCTATAGAGCCGGCTGCCACCTCTGCAATACCGGCAATAACAATAATGGAAGTAGAATCGACAGCTCCACTGAGGCCGGCTGCCAATGCAAACGGAACCGTAAGGCCATCACTCATACCAATTACAATATCTCTTAAGGCATCACTGCTTTTTAAATGTTGTTCCTGATGCGGATTGCGGTCGTGGTGAAGATGTGTATCCATCTTTTAAAGGTATAAATAACTTCAAAAGAAAAAACCGTTACTTATCATAGTAACGGTTGATTTTAATTATTTTTTTATTTAATCTAATATCGAAAGACTTTTTCCTATGATTGCAACACATTCGAGCATCTGCTCTTTATTAATGACCAAAGGAGGTGCAAAACGTATGCGATCACCATGTGTTGGTTTGGCCAGTAAACCATTTTTTTTCATTTCCATACAAAGATCCCAGGCCGCTTCTTTATTTGCATGTTGAATAATGATGGCATTTAACAATCCTTTTCCTCGTATTACAGAAATATGTTTTGATTGAAGTGCGGCCAGTTCTGATCGTAACAATGCTCCCAGTGTAGCTGCATTATCGGCAAGTTTTTCATCTTTTAGAATTTGTAATGCTGCCATGGATACTTTACACGCCAATGGATTGCCACCATAGGTGGAGCCATGTTCTCCGGGTTTAATGGTCATCATGATTTCATCATCAGCTAATACAGCACTAACGGGTAACATGCCACCGCTTAAGGCTTTACCAAGGATTAAAATATCAGGCCTTACATTTTCATGATCGCAGGCCAGCATTTTACCAGTTCTGCAAAGTCCGGCTTGTATTTCGTCGCCCATGAATAAAACATTTGCTTCCTCACAAAGTTTCTTTGCTGCTGATAAATAACCTTCGTCCGGTACTAATACACCAGCTTCACCTTGTATTGGTTCAACCAGAAATCCAGCTACATTTTTATTAGTCAATGCTTCAGCTAATGCAGCGGTATCACTGTAAGGAATTGAAATAAAACCAGGAGTATAAGGACCAAAATTCTTTTTTGCTCCCGAATCATTACTAAATGAAATAACACTAATAGTCCGTCCGTGAAAATTTCCATTACATACAACAATAATAGCTTTATTTTCTTCAATACCTTTTACTTCATATCCCCATTTGCGACACAATTTGATTGCGGTTTCTACAGCTTCAACACCACTATTCATGGGTAGTACTTTATCATAACCAAAATAGTCGGTGATATATTTTGCAAATTCTCCCAACAGGTTACTTTGAAATGCACGGCTCGTTAAAGTAAGTTCTTGTGCCTGATCTATCATCGCCTGTACCAATGCTGGATGACAATGGCCCTGATTTACTGCTGAGTAAGCACTTAAAAAATCATAATATTGTTTTCCTTCAACATCCCACACATGAACACCTTTTCCTTTTTTTAAAACCACCGGTAGCGGATGATAATTATGAGCTCCGTATTTTTCTTCGAGATCAGTATAATATTGGGAAGTTGATGCCATATCAATAGTTGTTTGCATAATAAAAAATTGTAATGAGAAAAAATAAATAGGTAATTGTGTGGGGATTAATAAATCCACAAATAAAGATGCATCATCGATGATTTAGTAAATCGAGATTTTGTCGTAGAAATGATATGCTTGTTTGTAATTTAATACCTGCAAGATACAAAAAATTAAGCTAAACTTCTTTTACAAAATAATGAGGTGGAAATAAGTGATCAAACATTAGGTCTTTCTCAAAGATTCCGTAAACGGTGCTGCCACTACCGCTCATGGATGCATAAATGGCTCCAAGTTCATATAATTTCTTTTTAATTGCACCAATTTCAGTGTGCATATCAAAAACTACTTTTTCAAAATCATTTGTAAGATGATCTTTCCATGCAGTTAATGGTAATTGGATAATTTCTTTTATCGATTGTGCAGGAATAGCCGGTTGTATGCATGAAAAAGCCTTACCAGTATCAACATGTATTCCCGGGTTAACAATTATTATTTTATACAAAGAAAGATCGATAAGATATTCTGTTAATGCTTCACCACGGCCAGTAGCAAAGCAAGGCTTATTCAATATAAAAAAAGGGCAATCGCTACCTAATTGTAAAGCATATGTATGTAGTTTTTCATCTGATAATTGCAGATTGCCTAAATGATTCAATAGTTTCAGTGTAAAAGCCGCATCAGCGCTACCGCCACCTAATCCGGCACCCAAAGGAATTACTTTGTGCAAATGCAATAATATGGATGGGAGAGAAGGAAAATCGTTTTGCAATAATTTGTATGCTTTTACACAAAGATTGGATTGTGAATTTTCATCTATTTTAATGCCACTAGAACTAAAATGTAAGGTAGAACTACCAGTTTTGGTAACAGAAATTCCTTCCAATGCATCAGTAATTGTAACGGGATAAAAGAAAGTTTCCAAATCATGATAGCCATCATTTCTTTTTCGAAGAATATGTAAACCCAGGTTTATTTTGCAATTTGGGAAAACGATCATAAATAAAAGGATGGCTGTGGACTGAAAAACTTAGAGCAACAATTATTTCTTATTCTTATTCCGGCTGTTAATCTCATCACGGATGGCAATGGCACGGATATAATCTTCACTATCAAGTACCTCATTGAGAATATTATTCAGCTCTTCGATGGTCATTGTTTTGAGGTCTTCGTTTCCGGTAGGTTGTTCGTCCTCTACAAGCACTTCTTTTTTTGATTTTTTCTTTTTGCCTTTTGTTTCAGTGTCTTCCATTAATATACCGGCACTTTCTAGAATATTTTCGTAGGTATAAATAGGGCAACCAAAGCGTACTGCTAAAGCAATTGCATCAGACGTTCTGGAATCAATTTCAACAGTATCATTTTCTGTAGAACAAACCAATTTTGAATAAAAAATACCTTCCTGCAAATCGCAAATATTTATTTCATGCAGATCGACAGCAAAAGCATTCATAAAGTTTTTCATCAAATCATGCGTCAATGGACGGCTTGGTTGCATTTTTTCCAGCGCTACGGCAATAGCCTGTGCCTCAAACCCACCAATTACAATGGGTAATCGTCTAAGGCCATTGACTTCGCCCAGCACCACTGCATACGAATGAGTTTGTGTAATGCTATGCGATAAAGCCACTATTTCCAATTCGATTTTCTTCATAGAAGCCACGAATTTACATCATAAGTTTCAATGGATTAAACTTTTAGCCAGATAATATGGCCAAAAATACTATATAAAATAATATTAAAACAGGTGATGAGGGCGATTAAGGATTTAACAGAATCATTTTTGGTGGTATTCACTCAAGTCAAAAAAGCTACCCGTATCACCAGCTTCTATTTTATAAGCTAGTATCATTGTATTTTCGTTATTAGCAGAAGCAGATTTAAAACCCAATACAATTTTATATCCCATTATTGCTGGTTGTATATTCATAAAATTGTAATCTTTTGCATCAATATAGGAATGCTTATCACTGACTAACGCATTAACTTTATAAATGTCACCTTCTTTTGTTTGCATCTCACCCTTGTATTCTTTGCAAGGGTGCTGCAATATTTGTGTTGTTTTTTTCTGATAAGAAAAAGCAAACTCAATACCAGCATTTCGGGTACCTAATTTTTCAATAGTGTATGTTTTTTTTCTAACATCAATGATGTAAAAAACACTGTCTCTGAAATCGGCGATCATATTATTTTCAAAAACTTCGTTTGCCTTATAACCAGGCTGAAACATTGTAAAGCGAATTTTATGCTCACCGAAAATAATAAACATTGAATCTCTTTCCGAAGGATCATCAGAAGTCATTCTGTATTTTATAATGCCAGTAAATTTTGATAATGAATCAGGTCTTGCATCTTCCGATTTATAATCGGTAGTAATGGGTGGCTTTTCCTTTTCTTTTTTCTTTTTCCAGAACTGTGCATTCGTTCCATAAAAAATAAACAAGGAAAAAAAAAGCAATAGTTTTTTTTGCATGGATAGTGGTTTTTATACTACACAAGTTGGTAATAAAAAACCACAAACGCAAATAGTTTGTGGTTTCAAATGTTTATTAGGTTTACATTTTAAGCTACGCCCTTCATTTTTTTAATAGCTGCAGTTAGTTTAGGAACTACTTCAAATGCATCTCCAACTATTCCATAATCAGCTGCTTTAAAAAATGGAGCTTCTGCATCTTTATTGATGACAACAATTACTTTACTTCTGTTGACACCTGCTAAATGTTGAATAGCACCAGAAATACCAATGGCGATATATAAATTGGGTGCAATTGCAAATCCAGTTTGGCCCACATGTTCGTTATGCGGCCGCCAATGTGCATCTGCAACAGGTCGACTACAAGCTGTAGCTGCATGTAACACTTTTGCCAGGTCTTCTACCATTCCCCAATTCTCTGGACCTTTCAATCCTCGTCCGGCACTTACTACAACTTCAGCTTCTGTCAGTGGAATTTCACCACTTGCTTTATTAACACTTGTAACCTTTACTTTAGGTGTTGCAACGGCTGCAGAAAATGCTACAACTTCTGCAATGCCTTCACCTGTTTCTATTTTATAAGCATTTGGACTTAATGAAATAATTTTAATAGGTGTAGCAACTGTAATATTTGCAAATGCTTTTCCAGAAAAAACATTTTTCTTCACAGTAAAACCATTGCTGGTATCAGGTAATGCAACTGCACCGGCCACTAAACCTGCTTTCATTCTTGCAGAAAGACGTGGGGCAATTGCTTTTCCATCTACGTTATTTGAAAATACAATAACGCTGGCACCGGCAGCTTCAGCAACCTGTGCAATGACGTTTGTAAAAACCTGCGCATCAAAGTGGTTTAATGCTTCATTTGAAACCTGATGTATTTTTTTAACGCCATACTTGCCTAAACCTGAAAGATCTTCCGTTACAGTTCCTAATAC
>JAHEMM010000106.1 GCA_024643655.1 Chitinophagaceae bacterium
AGATAGTTTACTTTCGCTACAATGCAATTCGCCGACATTATAGGACAAGCCGAAGTAAAAAAAGATTTGGCGGAGCTGGTGCAACATAACCGTTTGAGCCATGCATTGCTTTTTTTAGGCAAAGAAGGAAGTGGCTCTTTGTCCCTGGCCATTGCTTTTACCCAATATATTGTTTGTGAAAAAGTCAATGGTCGCCAGTCAATGGTTAATAGTCAACAGTCGGGACCATCCTTATTTGGTGAAGAGCCTGAACCTCTAACTTCAAAATTCGAATCTTCCACTGATAGCTGTGGTGTATGTTCTGCATGTATAAAAGCTGCCCAATTAGTTCATCCGGATATTCACTTTTCATATCCAACAGTTACAAAGAAACCAGGAGAAAAGCCGATAGCAACCGACTTTATTACCGACTGGAGAGATTTTATTAATCATAGTCCTTATGGAAACGCATATGATTGGATAGAACAGATAAAGGAAAAAGAAAATAGTCAGGGAAAAATAACAGCAGAAGAGTGTAATGACATCATTCGTAAATTAAGTTTGAAAAGTTTTGAGAGTGAATACAAATTCCTCATCATGTGGATGCCGGAAATGCTGGGAGCCGAAGGTAATAAATTACTAAAACTGATCGAAGAGCCGCCGCCTAATACATTATTTATTCTGGTAGCAGAAAATGAAGCTCAAGTTTTACAAACTATTGTAAGCCGTTGTCAGTTAGTGAAAATTCCAGCATTGGAAACAAACAATATTGAAGAAGCACTAATCAGTAGAAATAAAACAGAGCCGGCAATAGCCAAACAAGTAGCTGCATTAAGCGATGGTAATTATAGAGAAGCATTGCAACTGGTACAACATGCCGAAGAAGACTGGCAAAGCTTGCTTCGTGAATGGCTAAATGCCATTTTAAAAACCGGACCTGTTGCACAAACCAAATGGGTAGAGGAAATAAGTAGGCTTGGCAGAGAAAAGCAAAAACAGTTTCTTCGGTATTTTAATCATCTGCTTGAAGAAGCTATTCATCTTCGCATAATCGGCGAATCCCATAATATGGGTGAAAAAGAAAGGGATTTCGCTGAAAAGTTCAATAAAATAGCCGGAATTGAGCAACAACAGGCCATTATTGAAGAATTAGACCGGGCCAGCTACTATATTGAACGCAATGCACATGGCAAAATGCTCTTTCATGCATTGACCATCAAGCTATACCATATTATTCAGGATAAGATTGTATTTTTGGTGGAATGAGGATAGTGAGTGGTGAAAGGTGAATATTGAATGGGATTAACCCGATTGTTTTTCTAAAATGATTTCTACGACTCTTACATATATAATTGCTTATCAGAAGCATATCGTTTTGCCCAATAGCGGACAGAACGTACAAGAGTGAGTCTTTTTAATTCTTCCACTGGAAGAATTAAAATCCCAACCCTATCGGGTTGCAACGAAAGCTAAATAGAATTACTACAGCCGGGCAAATCATCTTCCTCAATTTTTAATTACTAATTATAAACCTGTCTGCCTTGAGGCAGGTTCTAAATTAATAGCATGAGTTGTACAAGTTGCAGTACCAGTAGCAATGGTAAACCGGGTGGATGTCAGAGCAATGGCGGGTGTAGTACCGGCGGATGTAACCGTATGAACACACATGACTGGCTGCGTAATCTGCCAATCAGTGATTTTGCCAGCGCCTGCAAAGTGATTGAAGTAACCTTTAACCAAGGCACCAGAAAAGATTTTTTTCGAAATCCTGCATTACATAATTATGAAAAAGGTGATTTGATTGCTGTTGAAGGAATTAGTGGTTTTGATGTAGGTGAAGTTTCATTGACTGGTGAGATTGTTCGCTTGCAAATGAAAAAACGAAATGTAAAGGAAGATAATCCGGAAATGAAAAAAGTGCTTCGTCATGCAACCGACCGTGATATCGACATCTGGAAACAAAATAAAGCAAGGGAACCCGAAGCAGTAATTCGCAGTAGAGCCATAGCCCGCCAACTAAAACTGGATATGAAAATTAGTCAGGTGGAAATGCAGGCTGATGGACGCAAAGCAACTTTCTTTTATATAGCAGATGGCAGAGTTGACTTCCGTGAGTTGATAAAAGTATATGCATCTGAATTTAAAGTAAAAGTAGAAATGCGCCAGATTGGTGCAAGACAGGAAGCTGGTAAAGTAGGCGGCATTGGCAGTTGCGGCAGAGAGCTTTGTTGCAGTACCTGGTTAACTGATTTTAAATCGGTGAATACCGCAGCAGCCCGTTATCAGAACCTTTCTATCAATCAAACAAAGCTGAGTGGACAGTGTGGCCGATTGAAATGTTGTTTGAATTATGAGTTGGACACTTATCTGGATGCTCTGCAACATTTTCCTGACAACTGTGATGTGATACAGGTAACAAAAAGTAATGCCTTTCTGGTGAAAAAAGATATTTTCAAAAACCTGATGTGGTATACATTGCCTGATAGTAATAAACAGTATCCACTAACGATTGAAAGAGTTATTAAAATAAAAGAACTGAATAAACAAGGCATTCGTCCTGATGATCTTGAACCAGTGGAAGTTGTTTCCTCAAAAGTAGTGGAGAAAGAACCAGAGTTTGTAGAACTGGTCGGGCAAATAAGTTTACGTAGTCTTGATAAAGCTGATAACAAAAAACGTCAGCAGAACCGGAATCAAAATCAACAAAGAGGACAACGACCACAACAAAGACAACAAGGTGGCGGGCAAAATCAGCAAGGTGGTAATCAACAACGACAGCAAAGTGATGGCAACAATCAAAATCGTCCAAAAAGAAACAAACCAAGACCCAATAACCCCAATAGAAACAGAGGCGGGCAACAAAGCAGCAATCAACAGCGGCCAGATAAACCACAGCAAAGCTAACCAAACACTTCGTTATTAATTAGCGAAGAGATTTATTAGCCCAGCAATAATACTACTACCATAGCATGTTACACAGTTTACCCTGATTAACAATGGGCAATCTTCATCGTTTGATTTCTATTCAGCAATTTTATTTTTTCTTAATAAAACATTTGACAAGTTTTCATTTTCCGAACTAAAACGGCCAAAATTAGTCTTCTGACAATTTAGTTGACATCCTCAGTATGTCGTTTTTCTACAATCCTGAACCTTAATGAAGGTATACCTTAGCAACTAATATTATTCATTCATAAAAAAACTAAAAGCTATGGTTAACGTTTCAGAAATCGCCCCAGATGTTTATAGAATTTCCATTTTCGCATCGGAATTTAATTTGCAGTTCAACCATTTTTTAATCCTTGATGATGAGCCAATGCTTTATCACACTGGTATGCGGCAAATGTTTCCAATATTGCGGGAAGCAGTTGCAAAAATTATTGATCCTGCTAAAATCAAGTGGATAGGATTCAGTCATTTTGAAGTGGACGAATGCGGGGCGCTGAATGATTGGTTGCAGATAGCACCAAATGCACAAGCAGTGTGTAGCGAAGTAGGTGCAATGGTTAATATGAGTGATTTTGCCATCAGGCCCGCACATGCCATGGCGTCGAATGCCGTATTAAACACTGGCAAACATAATTATCGTTTTATTAAAACTCCTCACTTACCACATGGTTGGGACGCAGGTGTGATGTTCGAGGAAACCAACCGGACATTGCTTTGTTCTGATCTTTTTCACCAAAACGGAAAATTGCCGGATATTACAGACAAAGATATTTTAAGTTTACACAGAAAATCATTACTTGAGTTTCAAGAAAGCCCCTTAATGGATTATGCTCCTTATACATACAAGACTCCTAAATTACTCAAACAATTAGCAGATCTGAACCCGAAAACGTTGGCCACAATGCATGGCTCCTCATTTAACGGTGATTGCAGCGCAGCCTTAATGGATTTGGATACTATAATGAAAGAAGTTTTGGGTGGCGGATACGAGATTGTTCCAGCAAATAGTTAGGCGGCTCATCAAAACCTACCGGCATTGTAAAAAAGTGCCGTGTTTGTAGCTGTTACATTATTGTTTTTTATTCTCTGCTAATAAGTTACTTTTAAAATAAATTGATGCCATTGTGAGTTCACCCATATCAGAACATACACCATGTATTGGCCTCAGTCCATTTGTAGAGTTGTATTGGGACGGCACATTTGATGCCGATTCCTCAGGACTCTTATCCTTGCAAATGATTCCTAACGGATGCCTCGAGCTTATTATCCATCTCAATGATCATCATTGTGATCTCCTCAATGAAAAAAAATGGTCGCAAACACCTGACTATATTATTCTGGGACTTTATACAAAGCCTTACGAAGTGCAGTTTACAGCACCAGTGAAGGTATTTGCCATTCGCTTTAAACCCGAAGCAATTTATAATATTTTTAAGGTACCAGCGTCTATGTTTAAAGATAGTTATGAAGATATGTCAATGGTATTAGGCCTTGATTTTCGTGACTTTTGCCACCGATTAAGGGAAGAAAAGAGTATTTCTGCAATGATCAGGCATACTGAAGATTATTTATTGATGAGCTTGCAAAGAAATAAAATTAACATGAGCTATGTGAATCTGGCTGCCGAACTCATTCGAAATACAAAGGGTATCCGGATTGAGGACCTCCCAGGCAAAGTATTTATCAGCCAGCGTCAATTGGAAAGAGAATTTAAAGATAAGGTGGGAATCAGCCCAAAACACTATCTACGTCTTACCCGCATTAATGAAGTATTGCGCCTGATGAACGAGCAGCAAGAAATAGAGTTGGTAAGTGTTGCCTACCATTGCGGCTATGCCGACCAAGCGCATTTTATTCATGATTTTAAAAGAATTACTGGGGTGATCCCCACTATTTATATTAAAGAAAGAGGTAGGTTTATTTCCAATCCCGGGCTGGCTTATTATGGATAATACTCCTATACGCAAGCTAAGTTTCTTGTTCTTATTTTAAATTAGTGATTCAGAATAGTGAAAGCATTTTATCGGCAAATAGCAAAACCCTAAACGTTATATAATTTGTTTATCTCTTCAAGAATTAAATCTTTAATTAGTTTATTTTACTCCCCATTCACTGCATTAATCAATGCATCCTGAATATTGCCCCTGATATTCATACTTGAAAGTTTAGGACTATTTCTTGTAGGATTTACACGGTTAGAAAGAAATACAAAAACCAAATCATGCGTTGGGTCTACCCAAACACAAGTGCCCGTAAAACCTGTATGTCCATAACCTTCGGGCGGTAATAAATGAGAAGGATAAGGTTCTTTTCTTGTATCATTATCTTTTTCCGGCTTATCAAATCCCAAACCACGACGGCTAATATCACTATTGTAAGCTGTAAATAATTTTATTGTTTCCGATTTTAAATATCGTTCCCCATTCAAAACTCCACCGTTTAACAACATCTGATATAGCATTGAAAGATCGTATGCGTTCGAAAATAATCCTGCATGTCCTGCTACTCCACCAAACATAGAAGCCCCTTCATCATGCACATCGCCCTGCATGGTTTGTCTTCGAAAATGTGATTCTGTTTCTGTAGGCACCATTCTATCTTTTGGAAATCGATTTCGTGGGCTAAACCCTGTAGTTACCATTCCCATAGGATTGTAAAATGTTTTAGTAGCATATTCATGCAGCGTCATACCGCTTATCTCTTCGACAATTTTACCCAAAAAGATAAAATCATTATCGCTATATACATATTTCCCGTTGCCAGACACCTTGCTTTGCAAAATGCGTTTCCACATAGTGTCCTGCCAGTCGTTCCGCATATACATGTTTTCGGCTACCCGAACTGTATAGCCCGGCTTGGATTTTTCTGAATAGAACCCAGACAAAGGGACACCTGAATTAGTATCAATCGTTTCTTTATAAAAAACAATATAGGGATATAATCCAGCCTGATGGAGTAAAATATCTTTAATCAATATCCCTGCTTTGTCAGACCCCTTAGTCCATGGCAAGTAATCTCCGATAGTTTTATTCAATTCAATTTTTCCTTGTTCATACAATTTCATAATTGAAACTGTTGTAGCAGAAACTTTAGTAACAGAAGCGAGGTCAAAAATACTTTCGACACTAGTTTTTTGAGAAGAACCATATTCATACGTACCAAATGCTTTATGATATAATATTTCTCCTTTATGTGCTGCCATTACTACACATCCGGGAAATGCTTTTTTTGCAATGCCATCTAATGCGATACTATCAATAACTTCAAGTTTCTTTTTTGTTGTTTCTGATGCTGTTGATGGCATAAAACCAGTATTCAAAATCCCTTCGCCATATTTATAATTACAAACAGATACTGGAATCTTTCCCTTTGCATCAAACTTCCCTTGTACCAGATCGGCAGCTGCCTGTTGTGTTATCTCATCATCCTGATAACAGGCCACCAATGTCCAGGCATCACAAAAGTTTTTAGTGGCAAGTACATTGCCAAAGGTCATGGTAATCGTTTTTATAAAATTTAATTCTTTGTATAAGTTTAAAGCCACCTGACTTATTCCAAAATTATTTGCAGGGCGTAGCGAATAATCATGAATGCCGATGATAATCGCATCATAATTTCCGTCCTTCTTTACATCTTTTAAAATCTCATCGGCTTTGCTTTGCCCATCTTTGTAAGACAGTGTGTAAACATCGGCATCATAATCTTTTTTCATCCGTCTACCAAAGTCGTTCATTTCTGAAAGTCCGATACCGATATAAGCTACTTTTTTCTGTGTCGCGGTTAAAGGCAATTGCGCATAATCTGTTCTCGAAGCAGTTCTTCCTGCCTGAGCCAGTATTGTAATACCATTAGCAGCAACTTCATAACTGATGGCATCGGTTTTTACATTCAAGTCGTCAACAAGGTTATTTGTGTCGATCCATTGCGTTTTATTTAATCCCAAATGATATTTTGATATTAAAACCTTTTTTACTTTTTCATTAACATCATCCCAACTTATTTTTTTATCTGCAATTGCTTTTTTAATTGCCTCGATAGACTCTGGTACACTGGCCGGTAAGCAAAGCATATCGTTACCTGCAATGATGGCTTCAACTGAGATCGTTCCACCGGGGAAAAATTTGGCCACTCCTTTCATCTCCAGAGCATCTGTGAACGTTAGTCCATTATAACCCATTTCCTTTTTAAGCAGATCAGTTACATTATTTTTTGAAATAGATGTGGCTCTGTTTACTGTATTATCAATTGCCGGAATATATAAATGTGCAATCATTACACTTCCTATTCCAGCGTCAAAAACAGCTTTGAATGGCACAAGCTCCAAATCAGTTAATTGTTGAATACTTTTATTAATAACCGGAAGATCATAGTGAGAATCAACATCTACATCTCCATGACCTGGAAAATGTTTGGCACAAGCCATAATACCTGCATCCTGCATTCCTTTCATATAAGCAACACCATATCTCGACACCTTATCTTTATCTTCTCCAAAAGAACGATACCCGATAACTGGATTATTAGGATTGTTATTGATATCAACAACCGGAGCATAATTTACATGTACGCCTATTCTTTTACACTGTTCACCAACAGCGATTCCCATTTTATATATAAGATCTTCTCTATTCAATGCACCAAGTGTAAGTTGATAAGGAAATTTTTTAACACTATCCAATCGCATTCCTAAACCCCACTCCCCATCAATGGTGATCATCAACGGCGTTTTCGCTATGCTTTGATAATAATTAGTAAGATCGGCCTGACGTATCGGTCCGCCCTGAAAAAAACACAAAGCGCCTACATTATATTTCTTAATATCATTGACTACTTTGGCCACATGATCAGTACCAAGATTAGAGTGTGCTCTAATTACCATTAGTTGAGCAATTTTTTCATCATTACTCATACTATTAAAAACACTATCTGTCCATTGTGTGGCAGATAATTTGCTTTGATACTGTGCCGATAAAACTGACGGGGTGAAAAAAATACAAATAACAATCGTTTTGAAAAACTTCATGTGTATAATTGATTAGTGATATAAGGTCTTAAAATTAACCCTTTTGATGTAAAGAATTTGTCAATCGTTGCTTAAAATTGAAATGGTTATTTTTGGGAGCTAAAGAAGATTTTGTGCCAGATAAGATTACACTTTTACCTGATAATATTGCGAACCAGATTGCTGCCGGCGAAGTAATTCAGCGACCAGCCAGTGCTGTAAAGGAATTGCTGGAAAATGCGGTTGATGCCGGCGCTACTGAAATTAAACTCATCATTACAGATGCCGGTAAAGCGCTGATACAGGTTATTGATAATGGCAGCGGTATGAGTGAGACCGATGCCCGCATGAGTTTTGAACGACATGCTACTTCCAAAATAAAAAGCATTGACGATCTATTTCATATTCGCACAATGGGATTCCGAGGTGAGGCATTGGCTTCTATTGCAGCTGTTGCTCAGGTAGAATTAAAAACAAAAAAAGAGGAGAACGAAACCGGTGTTTACATTGAAGTTGAGAATAGTATTGTAAAAAAACAAGAACCAATTGCTGCCCCAGTTGGCACCAGCATCGCCATGAAGAATTTATTTTTCAATGTGCCTGCCAGAAGAAATTTTTTGAAAAGTAATGCAGCAGAAATGCGGCATATTATAGATGAGTTCACCAGAGTATCTATGTCATTCCCGCAGATACTATTTACTCTTACAGCCAACAATCAACAGATTTTTCATTTAGAAGCAGGCAGTTTAAAGCAGCGAATCGTTCAGCTGCTCGGCAATAATTACAACGCCAAGTTAGTAACGGTAAAGGAAGATACTGATTACATGAATATTTACGGTTTTGTGGGCAAACCGGAAACAGCCAAGAAGACCAGAGGTGATCAATATTTCTTTGTTAACAATCGTTTTATTAAAAGTGCTTACCTCAATCATGCAGTGATGGGTGCCTATCAGGAAATGATCGCCAAAGATTCTTTTCCTGCTTATGTGCTATTTATTGATCTTGATCCTGCTGTGGTAGATGTCAATGTGCATCCTACCAAACAAGAAATAAAATTCGAAGATGAAAAAATAATATACGCATTTGTACAAGCGGCCGTCAAACATGCTTTAGCTCAGTTCAGTGTAACACCAACATTGGATTTTGATCTTGATGCATCTATTCAGCAATTATCATCCATCTCTCAACCATTCACCGAAGAAAAAAAATCAGCCGCTGCTTCAGGCTCTATTTACAAAGGCTTTACACAAAAACACCAGGCACATTTTATTGAGAAGAGTGATAAAAGTGAGTTGAAGCATTGGAAGAGTTTTTATGAGAGTCC
>JAHEMM010000019.1 GCA_024643655.1 Chitinophagaceae bacterium
GATTAATTGAAGATCATAAGATCAGAACTTATCTTAATGCCCGTATCAATAAAGGCGGTATCTCAAAAATTGTTATTGAGAGAACTTTAGGTAAGCTGATTGTTACGATTCATACATCAAAGCCAGGTATTATCATTGGTAAAGGTGGTGGAGAAGTAGATCGTATCAAAGAAGAGTTGAAAAAATTAACTGGTAAAGAAGATGTTCAGATTAATATTCTGGAGATCCGCAGACCTGAATTAGATGCTATGATTGTTGGCGATACTATTGCTCGTCAGATTGAAAATCGTATCAATTTCAAAAGAGCTACTAAAATGGCGATAGCTTCTTCATTACGTATGGGTGCTGAAGGTATCAAAGTAAAGTTGAGCGGTCGTTTAGGCGGATCAGAAATTGCCCGTAGCGAAGAATTCAAACAAGGCCGTACCCCTTTACATACATTCCGTATGGATATTGATTATGCCAACGTTTTCGCACAAACTGTATATGGTAAAATTGGTATCAAGGTTTGGATCTGTAAAGGTGAAGTTTTAGCGAAAAGAGATTTGAATCCTAATATTATTGCTGGCGGTAAGAATGAAGGTCCGGGTGGAGATAGAAGAGAAAGAAGAGATGATCGTCGTGATGACAGAAGAGGCGGCGGTGATAGAAGAGGTGGTGGAAGAAGAAACTAATTGAATTAATTAAAAAATCCTGTCTGCCGTTAGGCAGGCTAGTAACTAGAAATTTTATAAAATGTTACAACCAAAAAGAGCAAAACACAGGAAAATGCAGAAAGGTCGCATGAAAGGCGACGCTAAGAGAGGTACTACAATTGCTTTTGGATCATTTGCTTTAAAAGCATTGGATCAGCACTGGATTACTGATCGTCAGATTGAAGCTGCTCGTCAGGCATTAACCCGTGAAATGAAAAGAGAGGGTAATGTTTGGATACGCATATTCCCTGACAAACCTATTACCAAAAAACCAGCTGAAGTAAGAATGGGTAAAGGTAAAGGTAGTTTAGAATATTGGGCAGCTGTAGTAAAACCAGGTCGTATCATCTTCGAAGTAGATGGTGTTGATGAAAAAATAGCCCGTGCTGCGTTAGCGTTAGCTTCTGGAAAATTGCCAATTAAAACAAAGTTTATAGTGCGCCGTGATCTTGTAACTGCGTAATAATTTATAAATCGAATAAGATGTCAAAAAAAGTTGATTTTGTAAAAAGCATCCAGGGGATGAATGAGCAGGATCTTAAAGCCAGGATCGAAGAAGATAAATTACGGTTGAAAAAACTGGAATTTGCTCAGGCTATTTCTCCTTTAGAGAACCCTATGGTAATTCGTGCCGTTCGTAGAGATATTGCACGATTGAAAACAGAATTGAAGTTAAAGCAAACACAAGCATAATAAAGCTAGTATAATGGAAGCAAGAAATTTAAGAAAGACCAGAATTGGCGTTGTTACCAGCAACAAAATGACTAAAACTATTACAGTTCAAGTTGAAAGAAAGGTAAAGCACCCTATTTATGGTAAGTTCGTTAAGAAATCAACCAAATTCCATGCACATGATGATAAAGATGAGTGTAGCATTGGAGATGTGGTTAGAATTATGGAAACCCGTCCGCTTAGTAAAACAAAGCGTTGGAGATTGGTAGAAGTAGTTGAAAAAGTTAAGTAAATAAAGAGCTACGAGCAATAAGCTACGAGCTGTTAGGTAAAATAGTTAATAACAATATTTAGGCAAAGAGCTCGAAACTCGAAGCTAAAAGCTAAAAGCTAAAAAGATGATTCAGCAAGAAAGCCGGTTAAAAGTTGCGGACAACAGTGGAGCCAAAGAGGTGCTTTGTATCCGTGTACTAGGCAATAGCGGTCAGCGTTATGCAAGAATAGGCGATAAAATAGTAGTTACTGTAAAAGATGCAATGCCTGCAGGAGGTATCAAAAAAGGTACTGTAGCAAAAGCTGTTATAGTTCGTACTACTAACAAATTGCGTCGTAAAGATGGTTCTTATATCCGTTTTGATGACAATGCAGTGGTTATTTTAAATCAGTCTGATGAGCCTAGAGGTACTCGTATTTTTGGGCCAGTAGCCAGAGAGCTTCGTGATAAAGGTTATATGAAAATTGTTTCACTGGCTCCAGAAGTATTATAATTGATTAAAAGGGTTAAACCCATTAAGTAAGATAAAATGAAAGCAAGATTTAAACCAAAGTACAATATCCGCAAGGGTGACAATGTAGTGGTTATTACAGGTAATGATAAGGACTTATCAAAGCCTCGTGTTGTAAAAGAAGTATTGGTAGATGAAGCTAAAGTATTAGTAGAAGGTGTGAATATTAAAACCAAGCATACTAAACCATCAGCCCAAAATACCAAAGGCGGTATTCTTAAAGTAGAAGCTCCAATTCATATCAGTAATGTTATGCTTTGGGATCCGGCTCAAAAAGCTGGAGCAAGAGTTACACGAGTAAGAAAAGAAGGGAAAACAGAAAGAGTTTTCAAAACAAAAAAAGAGCAGGGAGGTAAAAAATAATGAGTACAAAAAGTTATAGTCCAAGATTGGCAGATAAATACACTAAAGAAGTGATACCTGCCCTCGTGAAGAAATTCAGTTATGATACTGTAATGCAAGCACCTAAATTGGAAAAGATTTGTTTGAACCGTGGTGTAAACGGAGCAGTTACAGACAAAAAATTGATTGATATCGCTATTGATGAGTTGACAACAATCTCTGGTCAAAAAGCTGTAGCAACAATGTCTAAAAAAGACATTTCAAACTTTAAGTTGCGTAAGAATATGCCAATTGGCGCAAGAGTTACGCTTCGAGGAGTAAAGATGTTTGAATTCTTAGATCGTTTGATTTCTGTAGCACTACCAAGGGTTCGTGACTTTAAAGGCGTTAGCGAAAAATCTTTTGATGGTCGTGGTAATTACACAATGGGTGTTACTGAGCAGATCATTTTCCCAGAGATTGATATCGATAAAGTAAATAAAATTACAGGTCTTGATATCACTTTCGTAACAACAGCGAATTCAGATGAAGAAGCGTATGAGTTATTAAAAGAATTGGGGATGCCTTTTAAGAACGCAAAAAATAATTCTAACTAAAAGAAATAATTAAACATGGCAAAAAATTCGATAACAGCCAGACAGCGTAAGAGAGAGAAGATGGTGGCTCAGCATGCAGAAAAAAGAGCTGAACTTAAAAAGGCCGGCGATTGGAAAGCTTTGGACGAAATGCCAAAGAATTCATCAAAGGTCAGGTTAAAAAACCGCTGCCAGATTACAGGTCGCCCAAGAGGGTATGTTAGATACTTTGGTATCTCCCGTATTATGCTTAGAGATATGGCATTGAATGGTAAAATACCTGGATTGAAAAAAGCAAGCTGGTAAAAAAGTACTATAACTCGGTTGCTCCGGCAATCAGAATAGCAAACAAAATTTTGAACTGAATAATTGAAATAAAATGGTAACAGATCCTATAGCAGATTTTCTTACAAGAATACGTAACGCACAGATGGCAGGTCATCGTGTAGTAGATATTCCTGCTTCTAATTTGAAGAAGCGTATGACAGAGATCTTATATGCGCAGGGTTATATTCTGAAGTATAAGTTTGAAGATGATAACAAACAAGGCGTTATAAAAATTGCCTTAAAGTATGATCCAACATCTAAAGTGCCGGCAATACAAAGTATGGAAAGAGTTAGTCGTCCGGGTTTACGTCAGTATGCATCACCAGCTGAATTCCGTAGAGTAAAGAACGGATTAGGTGTAGCGATTCTTTCAACTTCTAAAGGTGTAATGACTGATAAAGAAGCGAAAGTTCAAAACGTAGGTGGAGAAGTGCTTTGTTATATATATTAATAATTAGTATTTACTGAT
The DNA here is from genome assembly GCA_024643655.1 of Chitinophagaceae bacterium. Lineage (GTDB taxonomy): Bacteria > Bacteroidota > Bacteroidia > Chitinophagales > Chitinophagaceae > JJ008. The sequence goes on from JAHEMM010000019.1 coordinate 3,866, forward strand.
ACATTAAGCTGAAACTATACTAAGCTGACCGGTCAGTAAAAAAACAAAATAAAAATAGAAATTATGTCTCGTATAGGTAAACAACCGATTGTCGCTCCTGCTGGTGTTACAATTTCAATTGGAAAAGATAATGTAGTGACAGTTAAAGGTCCAAAAGGTGAATTGACTCAGGAAATTGATCGTGACATCACCGTTGAGGTTAAAGATGGTACTATCACTTTTGCTCGTCCAACTGATCAGATTCGTCACCGTGCTATGCATGGTTTATATAGATCACTTATTGCCAATATGGTAACTGGGGTTACTAATGGGTTTGAGAGAAAATTAGAATTGATTGGTGTAGGTTTTAAAGCTGCTAATCAAGGAAATGTTCTAGATCTTGCTTTAGGATATTCTCATAATATAATTTTTGAAGTTCCTAAAGAATTAAAAGTAGCAACTGCACAGGAAAAAGGTCAGAATCCAACAATTGCTTTAGAAGGAATCGATAAACAATTGATTGGACAGGTTGCGGCCAAAATTCGTAGTCTGCGTAAGCCTGAACCATATAAAGGAAAAGGTGTTCGTTATCAAGGTGAAGTTGTTCGCAAGAAAGCTGGTAAAGCGGCTGGTAAATAATTAAGCAAAATCTGACTCTGGCAGCATCAGGGTTGAAAAATAAAATAAGATGAATTCAAAAATTAAGTCGCAAAGAAGAACAAATATCCGCTACAGGATACGTCGCAAAATTGGCGAAGGATCGGCACAAAAGCCAAGACTGTCTGTTTTCAGAAGTAATACAGATATCTATGTGCAATTGGTTGATGATGCAAATGGAGTTACATTGGCATCTGCTTCTTCAAAGGATAAGGCAATCAAAGCGCAAAAAGCAAACAAAGTTGATAAGAGTAAAATGGTGGGTGAGGCAATTGCTAAAAAAGCCGTTGAGTTAGGTATCAATGATGTTACGTTTGATCGTGGTGGTTACCTCTATCATGGTCGGGTAAAGTCTGTAGCAGAAGGAGCCAGAGAAGGCGGACTTAAATTTTAAGTAAACAACTTTCAAACTTTTAATTACAAGAATAAATGTCAAAGTTTAACGTAAACAAGGTAAAAGCCGGAGACCTGGAACTGAAAGATAAAGTGGTAGCCATTAATCGTGTAGTAAAAACTACAAAGGGTGGTCGTGCCTTTAGTTTCTCAGCACTTGTTGTTGTTGGAAATGAAAATGGTATTGTAGGCCATGGTCTTGGTAAAGCCAAAGAAGTACAGGAAGCCATCGCAAAAGGAATTGATGATGCTAAGAAGAATCTGATTAAAGTTCCGGTTATGAAAGGTACTATACCTCATGATCAGTGGGCAAAAGAAGGTGCTGCGAAAGTATTGATTAAACCAGCTGCTCATGGTACTGGTGTGATCGCCGGAGGTTCTATGCGTGCTGTACTGGAAAGTGCTGGAATCACTGACGTATTAGCAAAATCTTTAGGCTCTGCAAATCCTCATAATGTGGTAAAAGCAACTTTCAAAGCGTTGGCTTTGCTTCGTGAACCAATTGCAGTTGCAAAAACTCGTACAATGGGTTTGAAGAAAGTATTTAACGGTTAATCCGATTACAATCGAATTGAATAATTATGAAAAAGGTAAAGATAACATTGGTAAAAAGCCCTATTGACAGATCTGAGCGTCAAAAGCTTACTGTACAGGCATTAGGGTTAGGAAAAATGAATACTTCTAAAGAAGTAGAAGCTACTCCTCAGATATTAGGAATGATTCGAAAAGTGAATCATTTATTGAAAGTAGAAGAGTTAAACTAATTGAAATTGAATGTGGATTTACTTCACATTTAATTCATTATAAATAGCGAGCCCCGAATGCTTTCGGGGCGTTGAGTAAAAAATAAAAGCAACAAAAATGAAACTACACGAATTAAAACCTGCAAAAGGTGCAACTCACAAAGTAAAACGAATTGGTCGTGGCGATGGTTCCGGACATGGAGGAACTGCTACTAAAGGAACAAAAGGTGCTCAGGCTCGTACTGGTTATAAGAGCAAAATGGGCCATGAAGGTGGTCAGATGCCTATCCAACGTCGTATTCCAAAACGTGGATTTAAAAATCCAAATCGTATAGAATATAAAGTACTTAATCTTGGTCAGATAGAGCAGTTAGCTGCTAAGTATGGTTTTACTGAGTTTAGTCTTGAAAACCTTTACATCAACGGATTAATCGGACAAACTGATCGCATTAAGTTGTTAGGTAATGGTGAAATTAAAGGCAAGTATACTTTTAAAGTAAATGCAGCTAGTGAAAAAGCTAAAGCAGCGATAGAAGCAGCAGGCGGAACGGTAGAAATTGTAAAGTAATTTAACTAAATTGCAACGACGCATAATCAGTGCGTCTTTATTTTTCTGGGACGTCTCAGTAAAAAAGAAAAAAGTAACATTTTAAATAGGTTTTTAAATTATTTTATTCCCCGTGAAGAAATTAATACAAACACTTAAGAATATCTGGAGCATAGAAGATTTGAGAGGTAAAATTATTTTTACCTTGTTAATGATTGCAATCTATCGCTTAGGTTCTCACATAGTACTTCCTGGTATAGATCCTACTAAAATAGATGCTGGTAGTCAGAATAGTACCGGTATACTTGGTTTAATCGATGCTTTTTCAGGAGGTGCATTTAACAATGCATCCATTTTTGCATTAGGAATTATGCCCTATATCTCAGCTTCGATTTTTATGCAGTTGATGACGGTATTAGTTCCAAGTTTTCAAAAAATGCAAAAAGAAGGAGAGAGTGGCCGTAAGAAAATTAACCAGTATACCCGATATCTAACGGTTATAGTTACATTACTTCAGGCTTCTGCATATGTATCTTATTTGCAGGGAATGTTTGCGCAATCCGGTGCAATTATGCCAGCGTTTTCAGGTTACTTCTGGTTATCTTGTTTGGTAGTATTGTCTGCAGGTACCATGTTTGTAATGTGGATTGGAGAAAAAATAACGGATAATGGGTTAGGAAATGGTACATCTTTAATTATCATGATTGGTATCATCGCCCGTTTACCACAATCATTCCTTCAGGAATTAAGTGCCAAGTCGGTAAGAAATGGACAGATATTAATTTTTATTATTGAAATAGCAGTACTTATCGCTATTATATTAGGTTGTGTATTGTTGATCCAAGGTGTACGAAAAGTGCCGGTAAATTATGCAAAGCAAATTGTTGGTAATCGACAATTTGGTGGTGCCAGACAGTTTTTACCATTAAAAGTAAATGCTGCAGGTGTAATGCCTATCATCTTTGCTCAGGCAATTATTTTTATACCTACCATTTTTGCCAACTTTAGTACAACTGGTGGCGGATTTTTAAGAGCTATCAGTGACCATAAGAATATTTGGTACATGATTATTTATTCTATTGTTGTTATAGGATTTACATTTCTATACACGGCATTAATATTTAATCCAAAACAAATCTCTGATAACTTAAAGCAGAACAATGGTTTTATCCCTGGTGTTAAACCTGGTCAACCGACTGCAGATTATATTGGAACAATAATGGATAGGATCACATTGCCTGGAGCTTTCTTATTGGCATTTGTTGGCATTTTGCCAGGTATCGTTGCTCGATTTGGCGTTACAGACCAATTCTCTACTTTTTTCGGAGGAACTTCATTGTTAATTATGGTAGGTGTTGTATTAGACACTTTGCAGCAAATTGAAACACAATTATTAATGCGTCAGTATGATGGATTAATGAAAAGTGGAAGATTACAAGGAAGACAATCTGCATCTCCGGTACAGATTTAATAAAACTCAAAAAATATATGACCCGGTAAGTTTACACTTGCCGGGTTTGTTTTTTTAAGATATTTGCAAACTATGATGATTTACAAAACAAATGAACAAGTTGAGTTAATGAGGCAAAGTGCTTTGTTGGTCAGTAAGACACTTGCTGAAATTGCAAAAATTCTAAAGCCTGGAATCACTACGCTCTCTATAGATAAAATTATAGGTGAGTTTGTAAGAGATCATAATGCTATTCCTTCTTTTTTACACTATAAAGGCTATCCCTTTAATTCTTGTATTTCTGTAAATGATGTAGTGGTTCATGGATTTCCAGGGCCTAAAGAATTAGTTGAAAGTGATATTATCTCTGTTGATATCGGGGTAATTTTAAATGGCTGGCATGGAGATCATGCTTATACATTTGCAATTGGTGATCCTGGCGAAGAAGTAATGCGATTAATAAAGATTACAAAAGAGTCTCTATATAAAGGGATTGAAAATGCAGTTGTGGGTAAAAGAGTAGGAGATATTGCCTTTGCAATTCAGGAACACACAGAAAAGAAAAATGGTTATGGAGTTGTAAGGGAATTGGTCGGTCATGGCTTAGGTAGAAGCCTGCATGAAGATCCTCAGGTTCCAAATTATGGGAAAAAAGGTAGTGGCCCAAAGTTGAAGGAAGGATTGGTATTAGCCATTGAACCAATGATTAATCTTGGTAAAAAGGATGTTTATACAGAAGACGATGGATGGACAGTAAGAACTTCTGATGGAAAACCTTCTGTTCATTTTGAGCATGATGTGTGTGTAAGAAAAGGAAAAGCAGATATACTTTCTGATTATAGTACAATTGAAAAAGAAGAAGCTGCAAATCCGAATTTATTTACTAAACAAATTGAATTACCCCTCAGTTGAGGGGTTTATTTTTGTTAAATGCCAAACAAGAAAAAACTAATCGTTATTGGTGGTGGGGCTGCGGGTTTTTTTTGTGCAGTAAATGCTGCAAAATTAAATCCAGCATTGGAAGTATTGATTTTAGAAAAGACGAATAAACTACTTTCTAAAGTAAGCATAAGTGGTGGTGGACGTTGTAATGTTACGCATGCTTGTTTTGATATTTTGGACATGAGTAAGAAATATCCAAGAGGGGGGAATTTTGTAAAGAAAATGTTTCATCATTTTTTTACTACAGATACAATCAGTTGGTTTGAAGAAAGAGGAGTGAAGTTGAAAACTGAAAATGATGGAAGAATGTTTCCTGTTACTGATTCATCACAAACAATAATTAATTGCCTTCTTGATGAAGCTCAGCTATACGGAGTGAAAATTTCGATGAAGACTGAAGTGAAAACTATTGTGAAGGAGGATAACCGGTTTAAATTAGAATTATTAAATAGCGAAACACATTCTGCTGATTATATTTGTATTGCCAGTGGTGGTTATCCAAAATCTTCTATGTTTGAATGGCTTACAAAGTTGGGACATACAATTGAAGAGCCAGTCCCTTCTTTATTTACTTTTAACCTGCCTGCCGGACAGGCAGGTATGCCTAAACATCCCATTACGAAGCTGATGGGAATAAGTGTGCCAAATGTTACAGTGAAAATTAGCGGTACAAAACTTGTACAATCTGGACCAATTTTAATTACACATTGGGGATTGAGTGGTCCTGTTATATTAAAACTAAGTGCATGGGGTGCAAGAGAGCTGGCTATGAAGAATTATGATTTTACTATAATAATTAATTGGTTAACTAATTACAACGAACAACAATTGGCTCAAAAGTTTCAAACAATCAGGTTTGAGTTGGCATCACAAAAAATAACAAATAGGAATTGTTTTGGATTGCCACAAAGGTTATGGGATTTAATGCTGGAATCTTCAGGCATAAAATCCGAATTAAGATGGGCAGATCTTCCTGCAAAAGAGCAGAACAAGTTAATAAAAAATTTATGTGCAGCAGAGTTTCATGTGAAGGGCAAAACAACATTTAAAGAGGAATTTGTGACTGCCGGGGGAATTAAACTCATTGAAATTGATCATAACACTATGATGAGTAAAATAGTTTCAAATATTTTCTTCGCCGGTGAAGTTCTTAATGTAGATGGGGTAACTGGCGGATTTAATTTTCAACATGCCTGGACGAGTGGATTTGTATCTGCAAAACATATTGCTGCTATTTCAGGATAAGCTTATTTGTCTAACTGGCCTTTCAATTGAACAAATGACCAGGCAGTAAATGGCCAGATCAGTAAAATAGAAATCACCCACCATTTTGAAATAATCATCCAACTTATTATCAATAGTAATAGAAGATAAATTGGATAAATTAACATAAGAATGCCAGCCATTACAGAGTCGAAATGATCGTTATCAGCAGTCCTTTTCCAAATATATTTTTTAATAGGTACATATAAAGGGTAATGAAATATATACCCGAGAATAGCAGGAAAAGCAAGAAATATTTTTTTTACTAAAGGTGTATACAATGATAAAATTTTTTGTTGCTTTTTCTTGTCTTCTTTCGGAATTTCAAATACGAGATTTTCTAATTGTAATTGTAGAAGATTATTAAAAGACTGATGTTTTTGGCCATCCGATGTATTGAGATTAATATTTTCTTTTAGGATTGGTTCGCCAAAATTGATGAACATGTTTTTCCCAAATCTTGAAAAGGAACTATAGTTAAGGCCTACAGGAATTACTGTTAATGGAATATTTTCTTCCCATGCTTTAATTGCTAATCTTGCAGTACCTTTTTTTAAGGGGCGCAAATGCCATTCATTGATACATTTCCCTTCACTAAAAATGGTGATAATGCCTTTTTGTTTGAGTATTTCAATGCAAGCTTCAAAGGTTTTATAGTTTTCAGAAAGGTTTTCTACTCCTTCACTCGGTCTGTATACAGGCAATATTTTTAATGCATTTAAAATATTAATAAAAGGGGTTTTAAAAGCATCACCTCTTGCCAATGACCAAACATTCTCTTTGAATATTGTATCAATTATTATTGAATCTAAAAATGAATTTGGATGATTACATGCTAAAAGAATTGGACCTTTTACTTTTATTATATCAGGTTTGTTAATAACAATTTTTCTGCAGAAAAAAGGGAGGGCTAGCCGGGCTATTCTCTTAAGTATAAAATATAGCAAGCAGTGTGTTTTTTGTGAATATATGAATAATAACCAGTTTATAGCGAACAGAACCTTAAATGGAGTGTCACAAAGAACGCTAAATCAAGGCATTACACGAGGGTGTAAAATGCAAAATTCTCCTTTATACATTGAAGGAAAAACCGGTCTCTTTCTTTATCTTTGCAACCCCGAAAATAAAACCCTTCGGGAATAAAAAACATGTTTGAAAACAAGAATTTAAAAAACCTAAACGCTGATGCAGAGGAGAGTGCTGCTGCTGAAAATGCAGCTGATTCTACAGCGACAACAAATGTACCTGATGCACAAACTGAAACTGCAGTTGAAGAAGTAGCTGTAGCTGCTAAATATGCTGTTGAAACTGCGCATGATGATTTTGACTGGAATGTTGACAAACGTAATGTTACTTCTTACTCTGAAGAAGAGAAAGAAAAGTATCATACAGTTTATGACAATACTTTCAAGCAATTGAATGATGGTGAATTATTGAATGGTACTGTGGTTGGTTTAACAAAAACCGACGTAGTATTAAATATCGGATTTAAAAGTGATGGTTTAATCTCTTTAAACGAATTCCGTGATCTTCCAACTCTTGCAATTGGCGATGAGGTTGAAGTAATGATCGTTGAAAAAGAAGACAGAGATGGACATTTGAATTTAAGTCGTCGTCAGGCTCGTATTACAAGAGCTTGGGAACGCATTATGGAAGTTCATAAGACTGGTGAGGTTATCACTGGTACCGTTACGTCTAAAACTAAAGGTGGTTTGATCGTTGACGTATTTGGAATGGAAACATTTTTACCAGGTTCTCAGATTGATGTGAAACCTGTTACAGATTACGATCAGTTTGTAGGAAAGACAATGGAATTTAAAGTAGTTAAGATTAATGAGACTATTAAAAATGCTGTTGTATCACACAAAGCACTTATCGAAAGCGATATCGAAGCACAGCGTACGGAAATCATGAGTAAGTTGGAGAAAGGACAAGTATTGGAAGGTACAGTGAAAAATATCACTGACTTTGGTGCTTTCATGGATCTTGGTGGCTTGGATGGTCTGTTATATATAACTGATATTTCCTGGGGTCGTATTTCTCATCCTACAGAAGTACTTAAACTTGATCAAAAGATTAATGTAGTTGTACTTGATTTTGATGATGAGAAAAAACGTATCAGCCTTGGCTTAAAGCAATTAACTCCGCATCCATGGGATGTTCTTGAGGAAAATATTGTTGAGGGTAATGTTGTAAAAGGTAAAGTAGTCAACATCGAAGACTATGGTGCATTCTTAGAAATTCAGCCAGGTGTTGAAGGTCTTGTCCACGTTTCTGAAATTACATGGGCTAACACACCGATTAATGCTAAAGAATTCTTTAAGCTGGGTGATGAGCATGAAGCGAAAGTGGTAACACTTGATAAGGAAAGTAGAAAAATGAGTTTGTCCATCAAACAACTTTCTGAAGATCCTTGGAATGATATTGAAACAAGATTTGCTGAAAATAGCAAGCATCCTGGGTTGGTGAAAAATATTACAAACTACGGTGTATTTGTTGAATTATCTGCTGGTATTGGTGGTATGATTCATATCAGTGATCTTAGCTGGTTAAAGCGTTTTAATCATCCAAGTGAGTATACTAAAGTTGGCGAAACAATTGATGTTGTGATATTGGGAATAGATAAAGAGAATAGAAAATTGCAATTAGGGCATAAGCAATTAGAAGAAGACCCTTGGAATACATTGGCAGATACTTTTGCAATCGGAAGTTTGCATGAGGGAACTGTAAGTCGTCGTGATGATAAAGGCGCTACAATTCAATTACCTTATGGATTAGAAGGGTTTGCTCCAAATCGTCATCTTGCAAAAGAAGATGGAAAGAGTATAGCAGCAGAAGAAACAGCACAATTTATGGTTATTGAATTTGACCGTAACGAAAAACGTATCGTTGTATCTCATACTAGAATTTGGGAACAAGGTCAGATTGAAGTAGCAGAAACTGCTAAAAAAGAAGCAAGAGCAGAGGCTGACAATACCAGAAAAGCTGTGAAAAGTGTTCAGAGTAAAGTTGAAAAAGCAACGCTTGGAGATTTAGGTGTTTTAGCAGATCTAAAGAAGAAAATGGATAGCGGTGATACAGGTGATACAACAGCGGATGAAGCTAAACCTGAATAAGCTAATATTATTCAATAGTGAAATAGCCCTTCTTTATGAAGGGCTATTTTTTTATTTATAACTTATTATATTGCTATTATCTTAGCATTTAAGAATTTGAATGATTTTAGTATTTTAAGTAAATAAAATATGGGGCAATTATCAGAAAGGATTAAAAATTTTCATCCATTAAGAAAAGTAGTTTACTTTTTTGTAGGCTTATTTTCTTACCCTGGACTTGCTATAATTAATAAATTAAAAATTTCTGGTACGGAGCATTTCAAGAACTTGCCAAGACAAAAAGTTTTATTTGTAAGTAATCATCAAACCTATTTTGCAGATGTAATTACATTCTTACATATTTTCTGTGCTGTAAAATGGGGTAAGAAAAACAGATTGGGTATCCCTTATTATTTATTGAATCCTTTTACAAGGGTAAATTATGTTGCAGCAGAAGCTACAATGAAAGGAAGCTTTATTAGTCGGTTGTTTTTATTAGCTGGTGGCATTACTGTAAAAAGAACCTGGAATAAGGAATCTAAAGAAGTGAGGAAAGGATTAGATGTATCAGATACAAGAAAAATTCACAGGGCATTAGAAAAAAATTGGGTCATTACATTTCCGCAAGGTACCACCAAACCATTTGCGCCAGGTAGAAAAGGAACAGCATTATTAATAAAACAAGTTAAGCCAGTTGTAATACCTGTAGTGATAAATGGATTTTGGAGAGCTTTTAATAAAAAAGGGCTGAAATTTAAAAAGAAAGGAACACTTCTCTCTGTAACTTTTAAGGCTCCTTTGGAAATCAATTATGAAGATTCAACTGATACTATACTTGCCCAGGTAATGGATGCAATAGAACAAAGCAAAGATTTTATGATGAAAGGGAAGCATCATTGGCAAACTGCAGAATAGTAAAATATATTATTACTTAATAAATAAAGCTCTTAATTCAGCAGCATCATCAGGGTTCATCTTTCCGCCTAGTATTAACCTTAATTGTCTTCTACGTAATGCACCGTCAAACAGTTTTTTTTGATCTTCAGTTTCTACTTCCAATTGAGGAACAGCTTTTGGTTTGCCATGAGGATCCAAAGCTACAAACGTATAATAAGCTTCGTTACTTTTATATTTGAATTGTTGCGTAAGATCTTCTCCCCAAACACTCATATGTACTTCCATCGATGTGGTAAATGCCCGGGTCACTATTGCTTCAATATGTACAACATTTCCAAGTTTAATTGAATTTTCAAAAGAAATGTTATCAACAGATGCAGTTACGACAGGAGCATTACAATGCTTTTGAGCAGCCAATGCAGATGCAATATCCATCCAGTACATTAGTCTTCCACCCATTAAATTGCCAAATGTATTGGTGTCATTCGGTAACACCAACTCAGTCATGATGGTAATACTTTCAGAAGCTTTTTTACTGATCATTTTTTATTTTCAAAGATAAGCACAGAAGCATTGAATTATGCTCTTTTCAATTGAGGATTATTGTTTAATTTATTTAATTGACGTAAACATTTTTTCCAATAACTGAAGAATGAATTATGTTGTCCTTCGATATCAGGAAATAGCCAATCTCTTTTATCTTTATTTCCAGGCAAATGTTTGAATGCTGGGTGCTCTTTGGAATAAATTACTTGAATGTCTTTTAAAAATGGGATTTCATTTATTTCTCCAGTAAAGATTTGTATGTCTTTAATATTTTTTGATAAGCCTATAATAAAATCAATTACTTTATTAGAAACAGGATATTGTTTAAAATGCGATGGCTCTAAAATTAGTACACGGTTCGCCTTCATGTCGCTTCTCCAAAGAGGATCAAGATTATAGCTGTTGTAAATGAGTAGAGGAAGAGTACTGTCAATTTTAATATTTCTTCTATTAGGTAAATTAGTTGTTAAATGTATTGTTGCTGTCTCTTTGAGTGAATGAGGAATTTCTGAAGTGGTTAACTCTTCATAACTTTTATCAAGAAATGTGTTTTGTTGAGAACTGTTTGCATACTTATTAATATTTTCCTGATTGCAATAATATTGTTTAGAAGAAAAACTACCGGCTATCCATTGCCAGCTTAATGTGTTATTTGCAAGATCTCCATCTAGTAAATGGTAATACATCCATTCAGATGGAAGCTTCCAATATGATCTGGCTATATTACTGATTATACTGGCAATATACATTCTTAAGTGATTGTGAATATAACCCTTACCAATCATTTCATTAATTGCCTGGTCTATTACATTTATTCCAGTTTTAGCCGCCAAAATATTTTGCGAAATTTTTCTGTTTTGTACACCGGAGTAATTTATTTTGATATCATCAAATATATAATCTTCATAATGCTGCCATGTTCTTTGATAATATTCACGCCATGCTAATTGTTGAATAAATTTTTCTGACTCATATATGGAATAACCTCTTGACAAAATACTATCCAATACCTGTTTGGTTGAAATAACTCCTCGAGAAATATAAGGAGAAAGCTGTGAAACGGCTCCGTTGGTGTAATTTCTTGTTTGAGCATATTTACCAGGTTGAATTTTCTCAACCATATCTAATATCGCTGGGTATGTTAAAGGGAAATCCATTGCTTTTATTTTTATAACAATTTCCTTTATTAATAGTTTTACATAGTTGAAATGCTTTTTTCTTTTGTTTTAAGTTTTATCATTAAATATGTTTAATCGTTTAACAGAATCGGAAATTGATCGTGTCATTGAAATGGGATGGGAAGACAGAACTCCTTTTGAAGCTATTCTATATCAATTTGGATTGCAGGAAAAAGAGGTTATTCAATTAATGCAAAAGGAATTGAAGAAAAGCAGTTTCATTTTGTGGAGAAAGCGGATGGCTGGTAGGACCACTAAACACAAAATGCTTAGAAATGAAAAAGTAAAAAGATTCAAATGCAGCCGGCAAAGAGGTATTTCTAGCAATAAAATAAGTAAACGATTATGATGATAATTGTCGTCTTAATCGACATTTTTCGCTACAATATTTTACTTCCCCCCAATTTTTTCTCCATTTTTTTCGCCAGTTGAATGATCGGTTACAGATTAGGCAAATTTTAGAAGGAAGGTCTATTTTTTTTCTAGTTTTCAAGGTCTATTTTTTTGAGAAATTCATTTGCAATTTTCAAGTGAGTATCTCTTTTTTCTTCTGGCATTTTGTCAAAAGTTCTTATCAGCATACCTAATCTTGGATTCGTCATAAAGAAAGTACGATGTGTATGCAAAAAGCGCCAGAATAATCCATCCCAGGTTTTTTGCCATTCTCCTTTTTCCCAATTGCCCATTTTTAGTAAATAATTACTGCCTGATATATAAGGTTTAGTGGTCATTAGCCCTCCATCAGCAAATTGTGACATACCATATACATTTGGTACCATCACCCAATCATAACTATCTATATACATTTTCATAAACCAACGATACACTTCATTTGGGTCAAATTCACAAAGCAGCATAAAATTACCTAGCACCATCAATCGCTCAATATGATGCGAATATCCAGTTTGTAATAGTCTTTTAATTACCGTATCAACTGGTAAAATACCAGTAGTTCCTTGCCAGAAAGAAGTTGGTATTTCTCTGGAAAAGCCCCAATAGTTTTTTGTACGTTGTTGACGACCTTCTCGTTCATATAGTATTCGTATAAACTCTCTCCATCCTATAATCTGCCTGATAAAGCCTTCAAGTGAATTTAAAGGTATATTTTTTCTACCAGCGACTTTTAATACTTCATCCAGTACGATTTGAGGATTTATTAATCCAATATTTAAAATAGGAGTTAAGATACTATGATATAAGGTATTTTCATTTTGTACCATGGCATCCTCATAAGTACCAAATTTTGATAACCGGTTTTCGAGAAAATCATTCAACCAAAGAACTGCATCACTTCTCGTTATTGGATAATTAAACGTATTTATCTCTCCGTAATTATTAGTAAAATTTTTATTGACATAATTTATAGCTTCAGAAATAAATTTATTTGTTCCAAAGTCTGGTAATTCTGGGATGCTTTCTTTTTTCGGAAACTTCTGTCTATTTTCTTTATCAAAAGTCCATTTACCTCCAGTTGGTTTATTGTCTTTTTCAATAAGGATTTTCCGTTGTTTCCGTTGTGCTATATAAAAGTCTGTTTGAAAATACTTTTTTTTCTGATCAAAGTATCTATTTAGATCATCAGTTGTGTTTAAAAAATTAGGGCTGGTTGAAGGATGTAAATTTAGTTGTAATGACTTGGCAGATTCAGTTATTCTTTTTTCAAGCCAATAGTCAACAGTATGAGTGTAATAAATGTCGGTAACGCCTTGCTTTTTTAAGAAAGGGATTAGTGATAATATATTTGCAATCGGCTCATTGGCATCAATATAGTTGACTTCTATATTATTGTCTGCAAGTTCAGCTGCATATGCTTTCATGCTTGACCGGTGAAGAACTAATTTTTGTTTATGAAAGGAATATTGTTTGAAGTATAAATATTCTTCTACCAGATAAACTGTTCTATTCTTACTCACTGCAGGATGTGCGTCAAATAATTGATGTGGGAAAATTATCGTAATTGCATGCATAGACATGCAAATAACAATAACGGGTTAGTTTTGTTTAGTAAATTTCTTACCTTTTGAATGGGTTAAGGATAGTGAAAAATGACTTTATAATACCCCTAAATACCTAAGGGTTCTGCATAAAATCATATGCTGTTTTATCTTCCTTTCATTTAATTTTGCGCCAACCGGAATTCGGTATTAATAACGCTGTATGGAAAAATTAAATATCAGCCCATCCTTTGACAATACTAAGGTTGCCTTTGAATATAAAAATGATAAACAGTTAAAAAAGGCCAGCTTCCTGTTCAGTCTTATGGGTAAACCATGGATTGTACGCATGGGCTCAAAACTAGCACCCTGGTCTCTTAAAGTAGGATTGCCTGTAAAAGGAATTATACGCAGTACAATATTTTCACAGTTTTTAGGTGGTGAAACGCTTGAAGAAACAAAGATTGTTGCTCAAAAATTAGGGGAATATAATGTAAAAGTAATCCTTGATTATGGTGTAGAAGGAAAAGAAGGGGAAGAAAATTTCGATCATGCTTGTGATGAGTTTATCAAGGTTATAGCATATGCAGGCACACAACCCATGATTCCTTTCATGAGTGTAAAAGTAACAGGCTTTGCAAGATTTGCATTATTGGAGAAACTAGATACTTTGATGCACTCAAAAGAAGGAACACTAATGAAGCGGTTTTTGTCCGCAATTGAAGATTTAAATGCTGTAGAAAAAGAAGAATGGCACAGGGTAAGACATAGAATGATGCGGATTTGTGAAACTGCTGCTCAACAGAAAACCGGAGTGCTTGTAGATGCTGAAGAAACCTGGATACAGGATCCGGTTGATGCACTTACTATATTAATGATGGACACTTTTAATAAGGATAATTGCGTAGTGTATAATACAACTCAACATTATCGTCATGACAGGTTACAATTTCTTAAAGATTCTCATGCAGCTGCAGTAGAAAGAAACTTTGTATTGGGAGCTAAATTGGTAAGAGGTGCCTATATGGAAAAAGAAAGAAAAAGAGCTGAAGAAAATAACTATCCGTCACCAATAAACCCTGATAAAGAAAGTACTGACAATGAATTTAATGAAGGTGTTAAATTTTGCATTGAACATTTAGATAGAATAAGTTTAATTGTTGCATCGCATAATGAGTTTAGTAATCTTTATGCTACACAATTATTGCAAGAAAAAGGGTTGCCAATGGATCACCCTCATATACATTGGAGCCAATTGTATGGAATGAGTGATAATATAACTTTTAATTTGGCACATGCCGGATGCTCCGTAAGTAAATACCTTCCATTTGGACCTATAAAAGATGTTGTGCCTTATTTGATGCGAAGAGCACAGGAAAATACTTCCATAAAAGGCCAAACTGGAAGAGAGTTGAACTTGATAAAAAAGGAATTATTGCGAAGGAAAAATCAAAAATAGTTACTTTTATTACCAGGTTAAATGTGTAATATTTTTTTTAATTTTTCAAGGTAAGCTAACTCTTGCTTATTAATTTTTCTGGCACTTTCCGCAATATGTCTGGCGCTGTAAAAGATTCTGCGTTTGGTATTCACATCAAAATCATGTTCAAATTCCTTGAAATAGGTTTCAAATGATTCAAATGCTTCTGAAGAAGACCTTAATTCATCTTCCATGGTTTCAAATTCAAATTGAATCAAAAAAGCCCGATCAGAACCAAAGCGGTCTTTACTTTCATCATAATGTTTCCATGCAAATTGAATTTCGTCATCTAAAGCTTTTTTTTCTTCATGCCGGATATGTTTATCAGCAGCAGCAATAGCATAAAAAAGATTGCCTAATTCTTTATATAATCTTCTTGGATCTTTCATACTTAAAGATATTTTATACGATAATTTTTATAGCTGATTTTAATCAGTCAATTAATGTTATTTATCAATGAAATTTTACTATTTCAGTCGTATCTCTACCAATTCATTCCACAGTTTTTTCACATTAGCGTAATTTGAAATAAAGATTCAAGAAAACAAAGTAATTTGCAGTTATGCAGCAATATCATACGCTACTTCAACATATTCTGATAAACGGAGCACATAAAACTGACAGAACCGGTACTGGTACCCAAAGCTGTTTTGGTTACCAGATGCGGTTTAATTTACAGGAAGGATTCCCTTTAGTAACAACTAAAAAAGTGCATCTTAAAAGCATTATACATGAGTTACTTTGGTTTTTAAAAGGCGAAACCAACATTGCTTATTTAAGTGAAAATGGAGTAAAAATTTGGGACGATTGGGCTGACAATAATGGAGATCTTGGCCCTGTATATGGTAAGCAATGGCGTAGTTGGGAGGGAAAAGGTGGAAAAACAATTGATCAGATTGCTGAATTAATTGATCAGATAAAAAAGAATCCTGATAGTCGCAGATTAATAGTAAGTGCTTGGAATGTTGGAGAACTATCAGAAATGGCTTTAATGCCATGTCACAATATGTTTCAATTTTATGTAGCAGATGGTAAATTAAGTTGTCAGTTATACCAACGAAGTGCTGATGTATTTTTAGGCGTTCCATTCAATATTGCTTCTTATGCATTGTTAACGATGATGATTGCGCAGGTTTGTGATTTAAAGTCTGGAGATTTTGTACATACTTTTGGAGATGTTCATATTTACAGTAATCATGTAGAACAAGTTAAATTGCAATTAAGCCGAACACCTTTTGCATTACCAACGATGGTTTTAAATCCGGAAGTAAAAAATATTTTTGAGTTTCAATTTGAAGATTTTGCATTAGAGAATTATCAATGTCATGCTGCAATAAAAGCCCCGGTTGCAGTATAAAACCCTCTATCTCCCTAAAGGGAGAATTTAGGGGTGAGCTTCGGTATTATTAATAGAGAAGTGTGAACGAATTAAAATTTTTTTTTGTATAAATTGGTTTTAGAAAATAATAGATTTTATAAATATCCCCTTTAGGGGTAGAAGAAAACTTAAACTTTAATACGTCAAATGGGGGTTTTTATTTCACTCGTAGTTGCAGCAGCAGCAAATAACGGTATCGGAAAAGATGGAAAGATGCCATGGCATTTGCCAAATGATATGAAGCATTTTAAAAATGTAACTTGGGGAATGCCGGTTGTGATGGGGCGAAAAACTTTTGAGTCCTTAGGAAAACCATTAGTAGGTAGAAAAAATATTGTCATTACTCATAATCCTGATTGGAAAGCTGAGGGAGCAGTGGCTGTTCAGAATATTGAGGATGCATTGTTTGTAGCTCAGGCTACCGATGCGAAAGAAATAATGATCATTGGTGGTGGAGAAATCTATAAATTACTTTTTGCAAAAGCGAAAAGAATTTACATGACAAGAGTAGATGCAGAACCTGAAGCCGACACGTTTTTCCCTTCAATTGGAGAAAACGAATGGGATTTGATAAGCCAGAAAGATTATGAAGCTGATGAAAAAAATGCGTATAATTATTCTTTTCAGATTTGGGAGCGGAAAGATTAATCCTACTTATTTTTGATTCATGTACTCCCGTTGGCAATTAGCAAAAAAATATCTTAATTATATTCTCACAGCATCTAATAGTAAAGGGCATGGAATGCATTCTCCTTTCGTCTACCACTTTATTACAAAAGTGCTGAATGACAAAACGCAGTATCCAGCATATAATAAAGTTGAAGCTCATCGGAAACAATTATTAGTAAATGCTACTCTTTTAAGTATTGAAGATTTTGGAGCAGGATCTTCCATCAATAAGACTAACAATAGATCAATATCATCTATCACAAAGAATGCAGCTAAACCTAGAAAATACGGACAGTTGCTTTTCAGAATGGTAAAGGAGTATCAGCCGGATACAATTCTTGAATTGGGTACATCATTAGGAATTACTAGCTCTTATTTATCCTTAGCAAAGCCTACTGCAAGGATTACTACTTTAGAAGGAGCTAAAGAAGTAGCTGATGTGGCAAAAACGAATTTTGACATTTTAGGTTTGGGAAATATTAAATTAGTAAATGGAAATTTTGATTTTATATTAGCTGATGTCCTAGAGGAAATGTCATCTGTTGGCCTTGTCTTTATTGATGGAAATCACCGACAACAACCAACCGAGAAATATTTTATTCAGCTATTATCTAAAGTGCATAATGAAACAATCATGATTTTTGATGATATTCATTGGAGTAAGGAAATGGAAGCTGCCTGGCAAACGATAAAAGAGCATCCGGATGTTAGATGTACAATAGATTTGTTTTTTATTGGTATTGTGTTATTCAGGAAAGAATTTATGACCAAGCAGCATTTTGTTATTCGTTTTTAATTAATCAGTATCTTTCCACCAATATAAATACAAGTTGCAATTATGATTATAGGACTGCTGAAAGAACCATCCCACGAAACAAGAGTATCCATGTTGCCTGAAGCAGTTGCAACACTTACTAAAAAGGGCATTACGTTTTGGGTAGAAGAAAATGCAGGCGAAAAATCTTATGCCGACAATCAATCTTATATTGAGGCTGGGGCTTTAATTAAAAGCAGAGATGAAGTGGTCTCACAATCAGATATTTTATTATCAATTCATCAGCCAGAACCTGCTATTCAGTTAAAAGACAGTGCTATTTTGATTGGAGTATTTCAGCCATTATTTAATGTTGATCTGGTAAAACAATTTGCAACAGCAGCTATTACCTGTTTCTCAATGGACATGTTGCCTCGTACAACAAGAGCACAGGCAATGGATGTATTAAGTTCACAGGCCAATATTGCAGGATATAAGGCTGTGTTAACGGCAGCAAATCTATACAGTAGATATTTCCCAATGTTTATGACGGCCGCTGGTAGTGTAAAACCTGCAAAGCTATTGATATTAGGTGCAGGTGTTGCTGGTTTACAAGCAATAGCTACCGCAAAAAGATTAGGAGCCGTTGTTGAAGTGTTTGATACGAGGCCTGCAGTAAAAGAAGAAGTAATGAGTCTGGGTGCAAAATTTGTAGAAGTAGAAGGCGCTGCTGATGCAAGTGCTGCGGGTGGCTATGCAGTTGAACAATCTGAGGAATATAAAAGAAAACAGCAAGAAAAAATTGCAGAAAGTATTGCAAAAGCAGATATTATCATTACAACTGCACAAATTCCAGGAAAGAAAGCTCCCATTTTAATCACAGAAGAAATGTTGAAGACGATGCGGAATGGTTCAGTAATTATTGATCTTGCTGCTGCAACCGGTGGAAATACCCCTTTTACAAAAAATAACGAAACTATTAGTTATAATGGCGTGACTATTTTTGGTAATAGTAACCTTCAGGGAACGATGCCTTCAGATGCCAGTAAATTATATGGTAAAAACATTTTAAATTTTCTACAGTTAATTATTGATAAAGAGAATAATATCAATTTAAATTGGGAAGATGACCTGGTGGCTGGAAGTTGTATCACTTTTAATAGTGAGATAAAGAATGAAAGAGTAAAATCTATAATAAATAATTAAATCATTATAATATGGAATCAATTTTTCATTGGATCAGTGCAAATGAACAAATGGTATATATTCTGATATTGGTCATATTCCTTGGTTTTATTGTTATCAGCCGTGTACCAACAGTTTTGCATACGCCTTTAATGAGTCATGCGAATGCTATCAGTGGTGTAGTAATTATGGGTGCTATTATTGTAATGGGTAGGGCTGCTGCTGATAATTATATTGCATTGATACTAGGTTTCCTTGCCGTTTTACTTGGAACGATTAATGTTGTTGGAGGTTTTGTTGTTACAGATAGAATGTTAGAAATGTTTAAGAAGAAAAAAGCCCCCTAAATCCCCCGAAGGGGGACTTAGCAAAAGTCATTATTGAATAGAATTTTTGATTAATATAATTATTAAATAGTTCAAACAGAATGGGAGTTTCAATACTTGCTTTAATTTATATCATAGCGGCAGTCACATTTATAATGGGATTAAAAATGATGTCCAATCCGGCGACTGCCAGAAAAGGGAATATGGTAGCTGGTGTGGGAATGGTAACGGCTATATTAGGGACAATCTTTTTATATCGGAATCCCGATGGAAGTTTATTGCAAAACCATATATGGATATTTGGAGCAATTGCTGTGGGTACATTGATTGGTATTTTTGCTGCTAAAAAAGTAAAGATGACGGCCATGCCTGAAATGGTCAGTCTTTTTAATGGATTAGGTGGTGCCAGTGCAACGTTGATTTCTGTGATAGAATTTAATCATCTGGCTGATCTGGGTTTTCCAGCTGATGCTTCTTCAGTTGGAACGATGGCAATTATTTTTGCCGGAGTAATTTTAGGTAATATCACATTCTCGGGAAGTTTAATAGCCTGGGGGAAATTAAGTGGTAAAGTAAAAGATTTTGCATTCAAAGGTCAGCATATCATTAATATGATTTTATTTGGTGCTGCAATTGCTCTTTCTATATTTATTACTGCCGATTTGCAGGCAAGTGCTACTGTTATTCTTTTTTATATCGTTTTTTTATTGGCTTTGATTTATGGAATTTTCTTTGTGCTTCCAATTGGAGGTGCTGATATGCCGGTCGTTATCTCACTGTTAAATTCATTAAGTGGATTATCAGCTGCATGTGGCGGCTTTTTGTATGATAATAAAGTAGTTTTCACAGGAGGTATTTTAGTAGGCGCTGCAGGAACAATTCTTACGGTATTGATGTGTAAAGCCATGAATCGTTCTTTGGTTAATGTATTAATTGGCTCCTTTGGCGGTGGCGGAAAATTGGCTGCTACAGGAGAGCAGGGGCAGCATAAAGAAATAAGTTTAAATGATGCAGCCGTTGTGATGAGTTATGCAAATAAAGTATTAATTGTTCCGGGATATGGATTGGCGGTAGCACAGGCACAACACACCTGTCATGAATTGGAAAAACTATTAGAAATAAAAGGAGTGCAGGTAAAATATGCAATTCATCCGGTTGCAGGACGTATGCCTGGTCATATGAATGTGTTATTAGCAGAAGCGGATGTGAGTTATGATAAATTATTGGAGATGGAAGAAGCCAATGATGAGTTTACAACTACAGATGTTGTTTTAATATTAGGAGCCAACGATGTAGTAAACCCAGCTGCAAAAACAGATCCAGGTTCGCCGATTTATGGCATGCCAATTCTGGATGTAGAGCTTGCTAAAAATGTGGTCGTCAATAAAAGAAGTATGAAACCGGGATATGCCGGAATTGAAAACGGACTTTTCTATAGACCAAAAACCTCAATGTTGTTTGGTGATGCCAAAAAGGTACTACAGGATTTGTGTGGTGAGATAAAGAACTTATAATTTCTATTCATTAAATCAGTTATTATGATCAAAAAATTGTTCAGCGTTTTAGCTGGCTTATTATTTATTTCAGTTAATGCTGCTGCTCAAAAAATAATGGGCTTTTCTGATATGAGTGCTGCTAAACAAATTGAATGGGAAAAAAAATATGATGCTCTGTTAAATGCAAAGAATCAGGATGCCTGGATGAATTTTTTAACATCACATCCACATCATGTTGGATCTCCGCAGGACAAAGCAAATGCTGAATACATGGCGGGGCTTTTCCGTTCATGGGGATATCAAACTGAATTAGCAACGTATGATGTTTTGTTTCCAACACCTAAAATCAGAGTATTAGAATTGCTGGGCGCCAAGCCGTATAAAGCAAAATTGGAAGAGTCAACTTTGAAGGAAGATAAAACCAGTGGACAAAAAACAGAGCAGTTGCCTTCTTATAATGCCTATTCAGCAGATGGAGATGTAACTGCAGAATTAGTTTTTGTTAACAGAGGTATTCCGGCAGATTATGAAGAATTGGAACGGATGGGAATAAGTGTAAAAGGTAAAATTGTAATTGCAAAATATGGCGGATCCTGGAGAGGGATAAAACCAAAAGTAGCCGCTGAGCATGGTGCTATTGGATGTATTATTTATTCAGATCCTGAAGATGATGGATATACACGGGGTGATGTTTATCCAGAGGGGGCATTTAAGCCAAAGGATGGCGTACAAAGAGGTTCTGTAATGGATATGCCTGTTTATCCTGGAGATCCTTTAACGCCAGGAATAGCAGCAACAAAAGATGCAAAACGATTGAATCGAAATGATGCAATTACGATAATGAAAATTCCTGTTTTACCAATTTCATATGAAGACGCATTACCATTATTACAATCATTAAAAGGGCCAGTTGTTCCAATGTCCTGGAATGGTAGTTTACCAATCACCTATCATACCGGGCCATCCAAAGAAAAAGTGCATCTGAAATTGCAGTTTAATTGGGATATTAAAACAATTTATAATGTTATAGCGAAATTAGCAGGTTCAGAATTACCAGATGAATGGATTATAAGGGGTAATCATCATGATGGATGGGTAAATGGCGCATCAGATCCTATAAGTGGAATGGTAGCAGAACTGGATGAAGCTAAAGCTATTGGCGAGTTGGTGAAAAAAGGATTTAAATTAAAACGAACTGTGGTTTATTGTGCCTGGGATGGAGAAGAACAAGGATTACTCGGTTCTACTGAATGGGCGGAAGATCATCAGGAAGAACTTCGTAAAAAAGCAGTAGCCTATATTAATACGGATGGTAATAGTCGTGGATTTCTGGGTGCTGCAGGTTCGCATACTTTAGAACCATTTTTTAATGAAATTGCAAGCGAAGTGATAGATCCGCAAACAGGAGTAAGTATAAAGGAAAGAAGATATGCATCTGATTTTGTAAATGCTGATAAATCTGCGAGATTAAAATTAGCTGGTAATAAAAACATTAAACTAGGAGCATTAGGGGCAGGATCTGATTGGTCAGGCTTTTTGCAATTTCTTGGTATTACTTCATTAAATCTAGGTTTTGGTGGAGAAGGACAAGGAGGCGAATATCATTCCATTTATGATTCTTATGATCATTTTACAAAGTTTAAAGATCCTGGATTTCAATATGGAGTTACGCTTTCAAAAACAGCTGGCAGAATCACCATGCGTTTAGCAAATGCTGAAATCCTGCCTTTTGATGTAAATAGTTTTTATAAAACAGTTACTGAATATGTTGATGAATTGAAAACTTTACTCACTACTACCAGAACAGAAACAGAACAAGAAAATAAAATGATTCAGGATAAATTATATGTTCTGGCGGCGGATCCAACTAAGGGATTTCAAACGCCCAAAGCCAAAGAGACTGTTCCTTTTTTAAATTTCAGCAATTTGGAAAATGCTATGATTGATTTAAAAACAAGTACAGAAGAGTTTCAAAAAATGTATAAAGATGCTGCTCAGTTAACACCTGAAAAACAAAATGCTTTAAATGAAATTCTATTCAAAGTAGAAAGAAGTCTTATCAATGAAGCAGGATTACCTAAAAGATCCTGGTATAAGCATCAGGTATATGCACCCGGCTATTATACAGGATATGGTGTAAAAACTTTACCCGGTATCCGTGAAGCTATTGAACAAAGAAATTGGAAAGAAGCTCAGGAGAATATTGAAATCGTTTCTAAAACAATGGATGCTTATTCTTCTGAGGTTAAAAAAGCTAAATCAATCATTGAAAAAAAAGCGTTTTAATTATTCTTTAGTTTGTTGTTATTAGATTTGCTGTATGCAATTACCTGAAGGATTGATTAACTCTCTCGAATCAATTGAAAGTTTTGATAAAAAAGCATTTGAAGAAATTCATATTTCAGGTGAACTGGTAACTTCTATCAGATTAAATAATAATAAACTTTCAAACTCAGCATCTGTTCCTGGTATTCCAATACCCTGGTGTCAAAATGGTTTTTATCTCGATACCAGACCCTCTTTCACTTTTGATCCGCTGTTTCATGCAGGTACCTATTATGTGCAGGAAGCATCTTCCATGTTTTTGGAGCAAGCATTGAAGCAAACAACTGATTTAACAAAATCAATAAAAGTTTTAGACTTATGTGCTGCACCCGGAGGAAAGTCGACTCTTATTCAATCACTCATTTCAAAAGAAAGCTTATTAGTAAGTAATGATGTCATTCGTTCCCGGGCCAATATTTTAAAAGATAATATTATTAAATGGGGATGTGAAAACGTAGTTGTAACAAATAATGATCCAAAGGATTTTTCAAGATTAGAAAATTATTTTGATGTAATAGTTGTCGATGCACCATGCAGTGGCAGTGGATTGTTTCGTAAAGATCCCGCAGCGATAAATGAATGGAGTGAGAATAACGTACAATTATGCTCGCAACGTCAGCAGCGGATTCTGGCAGATGTATGGCCGGCTTTAAAAAAGGATGGCATTCTAATTTATTCAACTTGTTCATATTCAAAAGAAGAAGATGAAGAAATAATGGATTGGTTATTTGAAGAGTTGCCCTCTTCAACTATTCAACTTGTTTTAAAAAATGACTGGGGAATTGCAACGTCAATAACTGCCAAAGGAAATTATGGCTACCGGTTCTGGCCTGATAAACTAAAAGGGGAAGGTTTTTTTCTTTCCTGTTTTCAAAAAAAAGAAGGAGAATATGAAAGCGATATCAGGTATAAAAGAAAGCCGGAAGAAGTAACTCCAAAGGAAATGAAAATGGTTGAAGAATGGGTGATGCCAACAGGAAAACAATTTATCAAGTACAAAAATACAGTGTATGCATGGCCTTCAATTTTAGGAAAAGATTTTAATATATTATTGGAGCAACTTCATGTTATTTATTCGGGTGTACTAACCGGAGAATTAATGCGTAATAAAATGGTGCCGGATCATGCATTGGCAATGAGTAATATTCTGTTAGCATCAATCAATAAAACATCGCTGGGATTAGAAAAATCAATTGAATACCTTCAACGAAAGGATTTGCAAATCGAAACCCTTCACAAGGGTTGGCAACTAATTACTTATGAAAATCATCCCTTAGGTTGGATTAATAGTTTGCCCAATAGAATTAATAATTATTATCCTAAAGAACTGAGAATTTTAAAGGATAAATAAACCCTGAAAAAATCAGAAATTACGCATCTTTGCATTCAAATCTTATGGTTATGAAGAAGTTTTCATTTTCAATGTTATTTATTTTTGTTGCAGTACTAGTTTCTACTGCACAGAAATCTGAATTACTTGTAAAAAGCAGTGATAAAGGTTTATACCTTGAACATAAAGTACAACCTAAAGAAAGTTTCTATGCATTGGGCAGGATGTATAATATTGACTATAAAATAATTGCTTCTTTTAATTCGGTTGATTACAATAAAGGTTTGTTTATAGATCAAAAACTGAGAATTCCATTAACAGCTGACAATTTTGTCCAAACAGGAAATAAAGGAACTCCGGTTTATTATAAAGTCAAAGACAAAGAAAGTTTAACATCGATCAGTCAGAAAAATAATAATGTATCAGCATCAAATCTTCGCTGGTGGAATAACCTCGCTACAAATGAGGTAAAGTCAGACAATAAATTAATTGTGGGTTTTATTCAGAGTACAGTAATGAAATCAATTACAATTGCAGGAAAGCCCAACAATGAGTCAGATATTACTAAACAAAAAACTGAACCTGCTAAAGAAAATAAGGAGGAGGCTCCTAAAAATCCTGCTATTAATGAGACAGACCTAACAAAAGGAAATACAAACGATTCCGATGTAAAAAGCGAAAAGGTAAAACCAGTGGTAACTAAAGAAGATGTAAAGCCTGCAGTTGTTATTCAAGAAGTAAAAACAAATACAATTGATCAGGGTTATTTTTCTACTCATTTTAAGCAACAGATTAAAACAAAGCCTGCTGAAAAAGATGAAACGGTGACTGCTGGTATTTTTAAAACAACCAGTGGTTGGGAGGATGCAAAATATTATTTACTTATCGATAAGGTTGATCCGGGTACTATTATTAAAATAATAAACCCTACTAATAATAAAGCAATATTTGCAAAAGTACTGGGAGAAATGAGTGGTATCCGTCAAAACTCCGGATTAGATGTAAGAATAAGCAATGCTGCGGCATCCGCTTTGGATATAAAGGAAGATAATAAGTTTATAGTAAAAATAAATTATTAAGCAAACCGATAGCCTCTTAGGAATTCATCTATATTCATTTTTCGTTTTCCTTCCAGTTGAATTTCTTTTAAAAAGATATATCCATTACTGCCAGCGAATTTTAAAAATGTTTTACCATCTGTGCTGTAGGCGCCGGGTGCAGTTTCAACTTTAGTTGCTTCTTTTGTAACAGTAAAGATTTTCAATTTCTTTGCATTCAATAAAGTAAATGCAGCAGGATAAGGGCTTAAGCCACGAATAAGATTATAAATATTTTCTATTGGCTGATCCCAATCAATCATACAGGTTTCCGTATGGATTTTTGGAGCATGTTTAAGAATACCGTTTTTGATATTCGCATATTCAGATTGTGGACTTTCTTTTAGTGACCCATCTGCCAGTCCTTTTATTGTTTTTACTAAAAGCTGTGCACCAATCTCTTTCATTTTATCATGTACATCTCCGGCATTTTCATCTGCTGCTATTGGAAAACTCTCCTGTAATAAAATATCACCTGTATCAATTTCATGTTTCAACTTAAAAGTAGTAACACCCGTTTCTTTTTCGCCATTGATCACCGCCCAGTTGATGGGTGCAGCGCCACGGTATTGAGGTAATAAACTTCCGTGCAGATTGACAGTTCCCATCGGTGGCATATTCCATACTATCTCTGGTAACATTCTAAAAGCTACAACGATTTGTAAATCGGCATGCAGCGATTTTAACTCTTCTATGAATTCACTGTTTTTTAATTTTTCTGGTTGCAGTATATTTAGATTATGCTCAACGGCATATATTTTTACTGCACTTTGTTGTAGCTGCATTCCTCTGCCTCCGGGTTTGTCTGGTGCTGTAATAACGCCAACTATATTACAACCTGCTTTTACTAATGCATCTAATGAAGCAACAGCAAATTCAGGAGTGCCCATAAAAACAATTCGCAGCGAGTTATAATTTTTCATTACTGCGAAGGTATTGATTTACCTATTTTACTTTCACCAGGTTATATTTTTGTCCAGCGTTGTTATTTAAGCTTAATATCCTGCCACCCCTTACTACAATAAAAGATGCGTCAAATTTTTCAGACTTGCCCTGATACCTGTTAGTGGCAGTAATGGCCCAATTGGCAACTGAATAACTGCCTTTGTATTCCTGTTGATAAGTCTTCATATTTCCAACTCCTCCTGTAGCACCATTATGAATACTTGTATAAGAACCACCGTTGTTAAAAATAAATGTAGCACTGGTTGCGGCTAAAGTCATTCCTGCATATCCTTCATAGCCCGAGGGACTAACATAATACCATTGTGCTGTTTCCGTATTCCCGTTTTGCCATTTGCCTGTAATATCCTTTGCAGCCACTGCAAATTTGTTGTATCGGGTCATGGCTGACAGATCAGAACCAAAAGGGTCATTTGCTTTTGGAAAAAGTTGGCGAAAAGCTTTTTCATCAGGTGCAGTGCCAATTACTAAGCTTACAGCATTTGGTACTATTACAAGATACATTCCAATGAAACATGATCTGCCTGTACGTTTATCAGTTGCATAGCCTTCCATATAAGGTGGTTTAAGTGCCATACTGAATCCGTCGTTATATTGCTTGGTTTTAATACTAAATAACCTACTCACATAATTATCCCAATAAAATTCAGCATCCCTTTTGCCTGTACCACTGAATTGACTTGCATTATAAGGAACGGAAAAATTCAAATAAACCGAATAGTTGCTTTTTTCTACTAATACATAATCATTTTGCACAGTACTTTTCCAGCCATCATCAAAATTGCTAGTGCTGAAAGTGAAATTACTATTGCTAACAGGCTTACTGTTACTATTGTTGACCGGAGGGAGTGTAGTTACAACCGTTGCTTTTTTAAATTGTAAGGAGTTGACTATAGTTTCCATGTCAGCCATATATTTGTCACTATTTGTTAGAAACACAAGGCTCATTTTATTGCCTTTGCTGATAGCTGTCATGAGTATGACAACAGAGTGCCCACCGTTAAAAGAAAAGGTGGAAGTACCTGATTTAATCTTCCAGTCATTAGGTAGATCATCTTCTGATAATTCTGGCTCCTGAGTAGACTTATAGGGACTAACAACGAGGTCATTCCATTCTTTTTCAAAATCCGTAGTAAGTACTCCGGTGCCAGCAATGCTTTTATAAACAATAAGTTTTGCATATTGCCCGTCTTTCGGATTGGTGATATTATAGGCCATTGATCCTTTCCCTAATTCCTTTTTCCACCCTTTTGGAATAGTGTAAGAAGCCAGGTCAAAGTTCTCTTTTGTTTGGCCATTCGAGATTAAGTATGTCAGTGTAAAAAAACAAATCAAAAACTTTTTCATATAATTAGGTTTTGTTTATAATCAAATGTGATAATGTATTGTTTTATTTATTTTTTCTGATAAATTAGAAATTGGTCCAAGCCTTTCTTTTGTCTTCATCCCATCCGGTTTTACTGCTGATAGATTGTACACCGCTTCTTGAATTGGAATAATAGGTCCAGCCTATGCGTGAAGCATGCAATTGAATAGTGGAAATACCATTTGTTGACGAATATTCTTCTACTGCAATATTTTCAATATTAATTTTATATTGTACTAGACGTCTGTCAGTATTTAAAAATGTAACAGTAATTTCTCCAGACCTCATTTTTTTATTGGTAAGCATCAGGTTATTAATAATACCTGCTGCACTTTCTGTACCTATAGTTAAGCGTATAATAGTGCTATTACTTGCCGAATTTGTTTCCAAACTATACAATGGAATCTGTCTTTCGAATAATTTTGTTACGGATGATCCCTTGATTAACGATCCATCTTCATTAATAAATTTTGCAAAACTTTCCTCTTTTTGCGCTAGCATTGTAATGGGTATACTTAAAAAAATCAAAATGAGCAGTCGCATAATATTATTTTTTATTGGTTGATATATTTTCTTTAATACATCGACATGAATAGCCATTATTAGCTAGTGTATAAATTCTTGCTACCGCATTAGTATTAAAATAAGTATGGTGATTCCACAAATAAAGTAATCCATACCGATCATCATAAACAGTAGATGTCCAGAAATTGCCATATTGTGTGAGGGTAGAATATTCGCCATTATCCATTCTTGAACCTGCCGGCATAATAGAAAAACCAGTTGAGTTATTGTTCACATAGGTTGAAGCTTTCCAGCCAGTTATAGTTTTAAGCTTGTCTGCTATATTGCCTCTTTCACCGGTGCGTTCTAATTCATTCACGGGTATACCAACATTTTGTTCCAGCTCTTTCCAGTCTTTATCTGATGGTATTCGCCAGCCTTTCGGGCATAATTTTCCGGTGGCAACAGCGTATCCATTGTATAGTTTGCCATAAACATTGTTATACTGTGTCCTATTTTCATAAATAGCGTATGCTCCATTCTTGGTTTGTTTCCATTCGTTGTCATTCAGACCAGTTGATATTTCAGTGCTATCATTATATTTTGTTGTGCTAAGATTTTCTTTTAACCAGTATTGGTTACCGATTTTTAATACAGTGTATTTGTTTTTATCAAGATCATACACTGGCTGACTAGGGTCAAAAGACTCAATTGAAGCGATCGTTTCTGTCGGCTTATTTTCTTTTTGACTTGTTGAAACGGCTGGCTTGTTATTATTGGTTGTTACTGTTGGTTTATCAACTATGGGTTTAGTTGGTTGATTATTAATTGGTGTAACAGTAGATATATTGGAGGGTTTTATGTTTTTGAAAGGATCAGGATTGCCCAGCATGCTTTTGAGAGCATCAGTGCCAAGTGCTGCCATTACTTTATACATATTGTTTAACACTGCTTCATTCTTTTCATTTACTTCAAATTCTACAACAATGAGCTGTGGTGTATGTGGCGGAAGTGTTGATTTGAAATATTGAGGGTTATTATCAACCACCCATCCTTTATAATCATCCGTTTCGGAGTAAAAGATCTTGCGGGTAGTTTCATAATCATAGAAGATAGATGTAATGCTACCCCTAACAATCGCAGGCTGGTTCAGTTCTTCAGTATTATGACTAGCCAGGTATTCAGTTGCTTGCCTAAGCATTTTATTAAAGTATTCAATTTCTGATTCAACTTTTGTATACCGGATTTTCTTTTGGAAATAAACAATCAGCCTGTCAATTACTTCTTTTTGTGAAACGTACCGGAACGGCAACTCAGTATTATAACTGATGATCCATTTATACCTGGTCATATCTTTTCCAAATCCGCCAATATAATTTTCCTTCAATATCCAAACTCCATTTTTCTGAAATGGTTTTTGGTCAATGTCATATAAACGGTCTGTATCTGGATCTTCTTCGTCAGTTCTGGACTTCACAAAAAAACTAATTGCTCTTTTTACCGGCATTTTATTAATATCTATATTTATCCAGTAGCCTGTTTCATGCGGTTCCTTAATTTGGCCGTTCTCACAATAAAGTTGCATCAACGGCATACTTACAGAATACTCATCTGCTTTACGTTTTTTTTCAAGCTCAGTATAGCCATGTCCATATACACCACTATATATAATATTAAAGCCCTGAAGGTTTAGGTTTTGCTGCAACCGTTTTACAAAATTGGCAACATTCATTTTTTGTTTGGCAAGGCTTGTTGCAGATACATTACTTATGCTGCCTCCTCTTCCTGGTCTGAATTTTCCGGGATAGTTTATTAACTCTTCATCAGATGTGCAGTTTTGTGTTTGTGCAGATGCACAAACTGTTAATAGGCTTAATAATATCAATAATTTATTTTTCATCTTTATTTTTTGTTTTAGCAATAGTGGTCACAAATCCATCTGGAGTTAATTTTCTTACAGCATCGTTTCCTCCATCAATGATATAAATGTTGTCTTTACTATCAATAGCTATGCTTACTCTTTGTGGGAAATTGAATAAGGCTGTCAATGCCTTCCCATCACTGTAGCCTTCTTTTGAACGACCTCCTATATTCGATCCACAGGGTTGAATAAAACTATTACCTGCAGCAGTTGTTACTTTATTATTGACTACTTTAATGATCCGGTTCATCCGTTGATCAGAAAAAAACAATTCACCTTTTTTATTGAAAACGATTTGGCTGGGTTGCACCAATTCGGCTTTACCAATATCCCCTTGTATATAAACCGGGCAAAAATCCCTTTTACCACATTGACCTGCAATTACAATTACTTCTCCTTTTTGTGTTATTTTTTTTATGCAGCGTTCACTCACATTGCTTACATAAAGATTTCCTGCAGAATCGACTCCAATGCCAGTTACTTGTTTTATTTTGATGGTGTCACCATTTTTGTCCCTGTAGATTTCTTGCTTATTATCGTTATTAAGTCTATAAAAAGAAGATGTGGAGGAATGCTGAATTGGACTGGAAAAATAAATATTATCCATTTTGTCAATGGCCATAAATTCAATCCTTGCAAGTTCAACCGGCTTTTTTGCTGCATCAGCCCATGCATTCTGATACCGTTCATCTCCCGCACGAATAGAAAATTTTCCATCTGGAGTCATTTTCCAGATGCTGCTCATACCATCTTTTGTCATGTAAATATTGTCTTCTGAGTCAACCACCATTATTTCGGCATCTGGTGAAACGGCACCCCGGAAGCCACTTGCAATATTTTCTGATACATAAGATGATTTGCCATCGGGTGTGATCTTTAATAGCATTTTCTCAAACTCGATGTAAAGGTTGTCTTTAGAGTCAACGGCAATGGCCCTTGGATTCCAGGGCAGTATGATTGGCTTTTGTTGAGCAGATAGTTTGCTTTGAAAAATTAGCAGTATAGCTATCAGATACATTAGATATCGCATATTATTTTTTTTAAGTTTGTATTTTATATTAAACATATCTTAATAATTAATTTAGTCAAATAACCCTTTAACTACATTACTTTTTTGTCCGGGAACTTGTAATCCATTACTGATGGCAGGTATAGGGCCATTTTTCTCAGCTGAAGATTTCATGCCTGGTACAGGTGATTCGCCTGTCTTCGGGGCAGCTACTAGTTTGTTGATAAAGTTTTCTCTTTCGGTTGCTTTTTTTTGCAACTCTTTTTTACTGACCAATGGGGCTAGTTCATTATCATTGTTGGTATCTTCCATTTCGTCTGCTGCTTTTTTCATTTCATCTACTTGCTTTTTAAGTTCCTTTATTTTTCTATTGATATAGTCCTGTTCTTCGAGAATTT
>JAHEMM010000020.1 GCA_024643655.1 Chitinophagaceae bacterium
GCGACATTGTCCAATTGCAAAGTACCCATTGAGCAGCATCTAGTACAGAGTTTTACTCAACGGGATATAGTTCGTATCGGTGATTTAAACATTCATTCTTTCAAAAAAAATCATGATGCTGCAGATGCGCATAGCTTTATGGTTTCGGGGAATGGTATCAACGTTGGTGTGCTTACTGATATTGGGTATGCATGTAAAAAAGTCATCAACTATTTCGGGCAATGTCAGGCTGTTTTTCTTGAATCTAATTATTGCGACAAGATGCTTGCCGATGGCAACTACCCGTATTATTTACAAGAACGAATCAGTAGTGATGTTGGTCATTTATCGAATGCTCAAGCGTTGGAACTCTTCAAACATTATAAATCTATAACGTTACAATATCTCATCTTATCACATCTTTCCAAAAATAACAATACACCGGAACTGGTTACAAGTTTATTTTCCCAACATGCCGGAAGTACAAAAATTCATGTGGCGAGTCGGTATTCAGCATCACCAGTATTTAATATTACAACTACAAATCCACCAGTTGTATCTACATCAAAACGAAAGAATATAAAAAACGAACGGCAATTGTCTTTGTTTTAATTTAGATATACATACATATACTTACTTATAAGTATCTGTCGCTATATTTTATACTCTAATCAAATACTTCTTTACAATGAAAAGAAAATAATTATTCCTTTATTCTATTATTTTTCTTTCGCTATTTATAATTCAAATAAAAAAATGGGCATACGCCAGTTGGAGTTTGCCCATTACCAATTTTTACCTTTCGTATTAACTAAGGTGCTTCGCTAAATGCTTTGCCATATCAAACATAGATACTTGTGCTTTGCCACCGAAAACAACTTTCAGCTTTGCATCAGCATTGATCATACGTCTGTTCTTTGAATCTTGTAATTTGTTTGCCTTAATATATACCCAGATTTTTTTAACCATCTCTGTACGTGGTGCCGGCTTAGTACCAACTACTGCACCTAAAGCTGCACTCGGAGTTAATGGTTTCATAAATGCCGCATTAGGCTTACGGGTTGATTTTTTCTTTGCTGCTTTTTTAGGAGCTGCTTTCTTTACTGCCTTTTTAGGAGCTGCTTTTTTTGCTGCTTTTTTAGGAGCTGCTTTTTTTGCTGCCTTTTTAGGAGCTGCTTTCTTTGCTGCTTTTTTAGGAGCTGCTTTCTTTGCTGCTTTTTTCTTTGTTGCCATTTGTTGTAGATTTAGAATTTAAATGAGTATTTATAAATATCAAAGTCAAATATATATGATTTCTATTGGAGAAACACTGATTGCAATAAAAAAGATATTCCCACTTTTACTGTTTTTCACAGTGAAAAATGTGAATTCACAGTCTTATATGGACAAGAAGATCATTGCGTACTATACCGGAAATGCCGAAACCATACAAAAGTATCCTGTAAAAAAGCTCACCCATATCATCTATAGCTTTCTTCAGCTAAAGCATGATACCCTTGCATTTCACAATGAAAAACAACAGCAAACGCTGGAAGCATTGGTATTGCTAAAAAAAACAAACCCACAATTAAAGATCATGGTTTCCATTGGAGGATGGGGTGGTTGTGCACCTTGTTCAGCATTATTCTCCGATGAAAAAAGCAGAACAACATTTGCTACAACCACGGTAGCTCTTTTTAAAAAATATGGTATTGATGGCCTCGATCTTGACTGGGAATACCCTGGTATTGAGGGCTATCCAGGTCACTTGTTCACAGCGAAAGACAAAGACAATTTTACTGCATTGATAATGGCATTACGAAATGCAATGGGAAACAACTACCTGTTAACATTTGCAGCAGGAGGGTTTGTAAACTATCTGGAAAATTCTATCGATTGGGATGCGGTAATGCCATTGGTGGATTTTGTAAACCTGATGACCTATGATCTGGTAGGCGGCTATAGTACTGTTACAGGACATCATACACCATTGAAGGATTATAAAGCTGGGCAACAGTCCACTGCAAGATGTGTAAACTGGTTATTGGATAAAAAAGTTCCATCTGAGAAATTAATTATTGGTGCAGCCTTTTATGCAAGAGTATGGGAAAATGTACCAGTTAAGAATCATGGTTTATATCAACCGGGTAAATTTAAACAAGGCGTAGCTTTTAAAGATTTTACTACTTACTTCAGCGACACTTCAGGTTATCGTTATTATTGGGATAAAAAAGCAAAAGCACCCTATCAATTTAATGCTGCCAAAATGCTTTTTGCCACTTTTGATGACCAGCGATCCATTAAAGAGAAAACAAAATATATCAGAAGAAAAAAATTGGGTGGTATTATGTTCTGGGAATTATCACAAGATAAAAACAACAAAGGACTCGTAGAGGTAATGTACAATACCATAAACAGGTAATACGTTCATTAACTATTCTAAGATATTAAACGATATAAAAATCCATTAGTCAGAAAAGCTACCTAACACTATTTATGGTTAAAATATTTATCTCCGTAAGTTTATTTCTTGCAATCTTTTTTACCAGTTGTCAGAAAGATACTACAGATCCGGCACCAATAACAGAAACCCTTTATTTTCCACCAACAAGTAGTGCAGAATGGCAAACAACAACTGCTGCATCGCTTGGTTGGAACGAATCTTTAATACCGGACTTATACTCTTATCTGCAATCAAAAGGAACGAAAGGATTTATTGTTTTAAAAAACGGGAAGATTATACTTGAAAAGTATTTCGGCACTTTTACAGCTGACAGTAATTGGTATTGGGCGTCTGCCGGCAAAACGGCAACAGCCTTTCTGGTTGGTATTGCACAGCAGGATGGATTGGTTAACATTAACAATAAAACCTCTCAATATCTTGGAACAGGCTGGACATCTTTACCATTAGCAAAAGAAAATTTAATTACTGTAAGGCATCAGTTAACCATGACAACAGGATTGGATGATGGTGTACCCGATGTTGATTGCACATTGCCATCCTGTATGACCTATAAAGCAGATGCTGGAACAAGATGGGCTTATCATAATGCGCCATACACTATTTTGGATAAAGTGGTAGAGAATGCAAGTGGTCAATCATACAATGCATATTTTCAGGCAAAAATTAAAGACAAGATTGGTATGAATGGATTGTGGCTTCCATCGGGCTACAATAATGTGTACTACAGTACACCAAGAAGTATGGCAAGGTTTGGATTACTCATGCTGAACAAAGGGAAATGGAATACCACCACTGTATTAAGTGATACTAATTATTTTAATGCACAGATAAACAGTTCGCAAACATTAAACAATTCATACGGATACTTAACCTGGTTAAATGGTAAGAGTAGCCATATGCTTCCTACAACTCAGTTTATTTTTAACGGCACACTTATTTTGAATGCTCCAAATGATATGTATGCAGCATTAGGAAAGAATGACCAGAAAATGTATGTGGTTCCTTCACAAAAATTGGTAGTGATACGAATGGGAAATGATGCAGGCAATGTGCAACTGGCAGTTTCCAGTTTTGATTCTGAACTATGGGGAAAACTGAAACCAATTATTGGGTATTAACTAAGCAACCTGTTCAGCAATATCATCCATGCGAATGGCCATATGACTTTCATCGTAAATGCATTCTCCCTTTTGTAATAATAGCACCTGTGGTGATTCATGGTATACATCAAGGTCTTTCGCAATCTTATTGGATAAGGAACGAAAGGCAATCAAATCCAGAAAATGAAAATCTATTGTATCAGGAATCTCTGATTTTTCTAATCTTGCTTTCGCCATTGAGCTTACGGAACAACGGGTGGAGTGCTTGAATATAACCTGGGGTTTGCTATGGGATTTACTTATTATTTCAGCTAATTGTTCTTCGGTGTTTAGTACGGACCAGTTCATTTTAATGCTTTAGAAGAATAACAATAATAGTAATTATTTGTTGAAAGGCTGCGGGATAGCAGTGGAAAGCCCGGTGAAGATTTGTGTGGCTGGACTATACAGGACTTACAGCGGATAGCCCGGACTGAAGCCGACCGGAGCTTCTAAAGTAGACAGCCCAAAATAATTTCCCTAAAATATTAGTTTTATATTACTAAATCATTTAGTTTTGATTTTGGTCAGCATTCGTTGACTTACAATACGCAAAAACTTAACTTTAACCCATGGCAAAAACAGACAAAACAACAGAAACAGTTTCACCAAACAGTGAAAAATTAAAGGCGCTAAAACTTACGATGGATAAGTTGGAGAAGGATTATGGTAAAGGAAGTGTCATGCTTCTAGGCGAAAAAGTAGTGCATGAACAATCGGTTATATCTACCGGTTCAATCGGATTAGATGTAGCGCTTGGCATTGGCGGTCTTCCCCGCGGCAGAGTGGTTGAAATATACGGACCAGAATCTTCCGGTAAAACAACCATTGCAACACATGTGATTGCAGAAGCCCAGAAAAAAGGCGGTATGTGTGCCTTTATTGATGCCGAGCATGCTTTTGACAGTAGTTATGCAAGAAAATTAGGAGTAGATGTCGATAATCTTTTGATCTCTCAACCAGACTATGGTGAGCAGGCATTAGAGATCGCTGATAGACTTATCTTATCAGGAGCGTTGGATGTAGTTGTCATTGACTCTGTAGCCGCTTTAGTACCCAAGAGTGAATTGGAAGGGGAAATGGGGGATAGTAAAATGGGATTACATGCTAGATTGATGAGCCAGGCGTTGAGAAAACTGACTGCAACAATTTCTAAAACAAATACGATTTGCATCTTCATCAACCAGATGAGAGAGAAGATAGGTGTGATGTTCGGTAATCCTGAAACCACTACCGGTGGTAATGCATTGAAGTTTTATGCATCAGTACGTTTAGATATTCGTCGACAGGCACAGGTAAAAGATGGCGACTCTGCAATCGGTAATCATGTAAAAGTAAAAGTGGTAAAGAATAAAGTAGCTCCTCCTTTCCGTGCGGCGGAGTTTGATATTATATTCGGCCAGGGAATTTCAAAGACTGGCGAAATCATTGATATGGGTACAGAATTAGGAATTGTTCAAAAAAGTGGAAGCTGGTACAGTTATAATAACGATAAACTTGGACAGGGTCGTGATTCTGTAAAACAGTTGATGGTTGACAATCCTGAGCTGGCAAACGAAATTGAAGGAAAAATAAGAGAAAAAATAAAGGAAATGCAGGCGCAATAAGTCCTTTATTTACAAGATAATACAGATGGGTTAGTTTGTATATACCCTCTTGCCAAAAGCAGGAGGGTTTTTTATATTCACGAAAATTGAAAAGAAAACATAATATCAATGTTTAAACATCGTATATTTGTTTATTATTCGCACAACCCAACTTTTTTAAACATCGATTCAACTAATAATGAATAGCAATATCCAATATATTAATCCCACCAAAAAATGGTTACATGTCATTTTTGGAATTTGTCTATTGATAGCATTTTTTCTTCCCTGGGTTGAATGGAATGGCATTTCTGTTAAAGGTTATGATCTGCCAACAGGCAATTTCTTTTCTATTTCTGCATCTCAGTTTAGTTTAGAGAATCCATTCCCGCAATTAAGTTTTACATTCTATATTTTCTGGCTTGTACCAGCTTTAATACTACTCTCAATTTTTCTAGCATTCAATAATAAAAAAACAATACTCTCTTCGTTTATAGGAGGTGCTTTAGCACTTGCACTTTTTACAGTCTTCTTTTTGTTTACAAAGACATTAATCGATCTTGGAGTTGGTAGAAATGTGTATCAAATGCTTCAATTACCATCATATATCGCCGTTGCAGCAGCTATTGGATTTATTTTAACAGTACTTCCTGATACTGGCTGGTCAAAAAAAATCATTTGGGTGGTTTTAGGCCCGATACTTGCTTTTTCAGCTTATAAATTCGGCGAGAAGAAGGTGATGGCACAAACGCATACAGCCACAGACAACGTTCCAGCTGATTTTTCCATCTCAGCAAACGATTTGCTGAATGAATTTGTAAATAATGATAGCATTGCAAATGCTAAATACGGTGAAAAAATTGTAGTCGTAAATGGTAATATATCTCAAATTGAAAAAAAGACCGACTCAACGACAAACATTCGATTTGATCATACTGATGGATCATATATCGTTTTTTCGTTTGACAAAGACCAATATGAACAAGTAAAAAATATTAATACAGGAGATGTGGTTTCATTAAAAGGCTCATGCAGTGGAAGTATTTATAGTGCTATTCTAGAAACAACATCGATCAGTTTTAAACGATCTACTTTATATAAAAACAAAAAATAAACAATGAAAAAAACAATTCTTTTAATGGCGCTGGTTATTACAACAGGTCAAATTATTGCGCAAAAGAAAACTACTACTTCGGCAACGGTAACTTTTGATGCTACAACACCAAAAGATGCTTTACCAAAAGCTACAAATAACTCTGTTATAGGTTCTATTAATACAAAAACCGGCGATGTTGCATTTGAAGCATCTGTAAAAAATTTCGCTTTTACAAATCCAACAATTCAAGAACATTTCAATGGCAGCAAGTGGTTTCATTCAGATAAGTATCCAGTATTTTCTTTTTCCGGAAAAATTGAAAAAGTGAACAAAGTAAATTTTTCTAAAGACGGTACGTATAATGTAACTGTAAATGGAACTATGAAGATCCGTGAGGTAAGTAAAGAAGAAAAAATGAAAGGAACGATTACTGTAACAGGCGGAAAGATTAAGATTGATTCTGCTTTTGAAGTTGATCTTCCAGATTACAGTATTTCTGGTGCACCAATAGATGCAGGTAAGGTTGCTAAAGAACCTAAAGTTTCTGTATCCGCTGAGTTTTAAATTTTAATAAAAATTATTAGTAAAAAACCCCTGAAAATTTTCAGGGGTTTTTTATTGTATGGTTACTGTA
Source organism: Chitinophagaceae bacterium (assembly GCA_024643655.1). Classification (GTDB taxonomy): domain Bacteria; phylum Bacteroidota; class Bacteroidia; order Chitinophagales; family Chitinophagaceae; genus JJ008. The sequence continues at coordinate 6,878 of JAHEMM010000020.1, forward strand.
ATCATTCTCCTTTCATTAAATTGCATATCCTCTATGGCTTTTACACTACATGCTCCATTTCCTCCTGCTGGCGATCAGCCAGAAGCGATTCGTCAATTAACGGAAGGGGTCGAAAATGGTGAACGATATCAAACCTTATTAGGTGTAACCGGAAGTGGAAAGACTTTTACTATTGCTAACGTAATTCAAAATCTACAGCGGCCCACTCTTGTGTTAACGCACAACAAAACTTTAGTAGCACAGTTGTATGGAGAGTTTCGTCAGTTCTTTCCAGAAAATGCAGTGGAGTATTTTGTTTCGTATTATGATTACTATCAGCCCGAAGCCTATATGCCTGTAAGTGATGTCTATATCGAAAAAGATCTGAGTATCAATGACGAATTAGATAAACTTAGATTAAGAGCAACTTCAAGTTTATTGAGTGGCAGACGAGATATTATTGTTGTAGCATCCGTAAGTTGTATTTATGGAATGGGTAATCCTACAGACTATGAAAATGGAATTATCCGAATCAACAAAGGTCAAATAATTTCCCGTCAAGCTTTTCTTCATTCATTAGTAAATTCATTATACAACAGAACTACCGTTGATTTTAATCGTGCCACTTTCAGGGTAAAGGGAGATACCGTAGATATCAATCTGCCATATGTTGATTATGGCTATCGGGTAACTTTTTTTGGAGATGAAATCGAAGAAATTGAAAGTATAGATGTAGTAAAAGGGAAACGCATTGGTGTAATGGAGAATGCTGCCATCTTTCCTGCTAATTTATATATAGCACCTAAAGATATTTTGCAACAGGTATTATATGAAATACAAGACGAAGTAGCAGCGCAGGCCGAATATTTTAAAAGAGAAGGAAAATATATTGAAGCACAACGACTCAGTGAAAGAGTGAACTATGATATTGAAATGATCAGGGAACTGGGTTATTGTAATGGTATAGAAAACTATTCCCGTTTTTTTGACAGAAGAAAACCAGGTACCAGACCTTTTTGTTTATTAGATTATTTTCCAAAAGACTTTTTAATGGTTGTGGATGAAAGTCATCAAACTATTCCGCAAGTAAGTGGCATGTATGGTGGAGACAGAAGCCGCAAGTTAGTATTGGTTGATTATGGTTTTCGATTACCTTCTGCATTAGATAACCGTCCGTTGAACTTTCATGAATATGAATCTTTACTCAACCAAACTATTTTTGTTTCTGCAACGCCGGATGATTATGAGTTAGAAAAATGTGGTGGTATAGTAGTAGAACAAGTAGTTCGGCCTACAGGATTATTAGAACCGCCTATAGAAATTCGCCCCAGTGTAAATCAAATTGACGATCTATTAGATGAAATTGACAAACGGGTAAAAATGGGAGATCGGGTATTGGTTACAACTTTAACCAAGCGAATGGCCGAAGAAATGGATAAGTATTTACACAAGATCAATATCAAATCAAAATATATACATAGCGAAGTGGATACCCTGGAAAGAATTGAAATACTTCGTGAATTAAGATTAGGCACTATTGATGTGCTGGTTGGTGTAAATTTATTACGAGAGGGGCTGGATTTGCCAGAAGTATCATTAGTCGCTATACTCGATGCTGATAAAGAAGGTTTTTTACGTAATGAAAAATCATTAACACAAACTGCAGGCCGGGCTGCGAGAAATGTAAATGGTCTTGTCATCTTTTATGCAGATAAAATGACTGAAAGTATGCAACGTACGATTAATGAAACCAATCGCCGTCGTGAAAAACAAGTTGCATTCAATATAGAACATGGCATCACTCCAACAACTGTTATTAAATCAACTAAAGAAGTATTTGCACAAACCTCTGTATTAGATATAAAAGGGTATGACCCTGCTAATCCTTATGCTATTGCACCCGATGAAGATCTTATAACGGTTGCTGCCGAAGAGCAGGTAGAATATAAGACCATTCCCCAAATGGAAAAAGCGATTGCAAAAATTAAAAAAACAATGGAAAAAGCTGCAAGGGATTTAGACTTTATGGAAGCAGCCAGGCTAAGGGATGAAATGTTTCTGATGCAGCAACAACTTGAAGAGATGAAAAAATAGCCTGTACGTAACTTTACTATTCCCCTCAGAGTACTTCTGCCTGATTTATCAAAAATCTATATCTCGTTGTTTGCAAGTGATTAAGCCCCTCTCTATCTTAGCATAAGAATATCTGATAAACCAAATTTTATTTAAAATCCAATAATCTAATTATTATGAAAAGAAGAGTTCGTAAAATCGCCAATTTTTTTGCCTTTAACTTATTGTTTTTCGCTTTGTACCTGAATTTTATTCATAAGGATAATCAGAATGTTACAAGTGTAATGCCTGTAGCAAGTACTCAGCAGCCTGCTGCATTTAGCGGTACAACTGTAATGGTTAATAATCCAATCCAACAAGCAGAACAAATCGCACTTCCTGCAGCAACAGAACAAGTAGTAGCTAAGGAAGCAAAAATGAACTAAACCCTGAGCCTTAATATCTCGACTACCTTGTTTTGCTACGGTGAAACAAGGTAGTTTAGTTAATGACCAAGCCTCCTCTGATTTCTTTACCTTAGAGGCATGGAAAAAAAAGTCTTTTTATTGGATGCCTTTGCCCTTGTTTTCAGAGCCTATTATGCACTTATTCGTAACCCAAGGTTAACATCAAAAGGAAAAAACACCAATGCCCAATTTGGCTTTACCAATGCGTTGGTAGAATTGATCAACAAACAAAAGCCGTCACACATGGCCGTATGTTTCGATACTTCCGCTACTACCGAACGTCATACAGATTTTGCAGATTATAAAGCTAATCGTCAGGAAACTCCCGAAGATATAAGTGCCGCTGTGCCAGATATTAAAAAAATAATAGAAGGATTTAATATACCGATTGTATACAAAGATGGTTATGAAGCAGATGATGTAATCGGCACCTTAGCAAAGCAAGCCGAAAAAGCAGGGTATGAAGTTTATATGGTTACACCAGATAAAGATTATGGACAATTAGTCTCGGAAAAAATAAAAATCTACAAACCTGCCTATCAGGGTAGTGATGCAGAAATAATGGGACCCGAAGAAGTTTGTGCCAAATGGGGCATTAAAGATGTAAGTCAGGTAATTGATATGCTGGGTATGATGGGTGATGCGGTAGATAATATTCCCGGCATAAAAGGTGTAGGAGAAAAAACGGCTGCAAAGTTTTTAGCAGAATATGGTACATTGGAAAATACATTGGCGAATGCAGATAATATAAAAGGCGCCATGGGTAAAAAAGTTCAGGAAGGAAAAGAGATGGCCATTCTTTCTAAAAAATTAGCAACAATTATTTTAGATGTTCCTGTAGAATTTCATGAGGAAGATTATAAATTATCAGCTTGGAACAAAGAAATGCTCACCGATATTTTTACTGAATTGGAATTTAAAACACTTGGCAAAAGACTATTAGGCGATGAATTCTCTATTGCTTCCCCGTCAAAATCGGTAGTAGAAAAAGAAATTCCACAGGGAGTACAAACGGATTTATTTGGCAATATCATCGAGCAACCGGAAGCGAAAATAAAAAAAGAAGAAATTGAAATAGTTATTGACGATGAATTAACGACTATTAAATCAGTTGATAAAAACATCAACAATACTCCGCATGATTATCAATTGGTAGAAGGAGAAGCTGCTATTAAACAACTAGTAGTAGAATTAAAAAAGCATGATAACATATGCTTTGATTCAGAAACAACTGGTATTGATGCTAATGAAGCAGAATTAGTAGGCTTAAGCTTTGCAGTAACACCTGGTGAAGCATGGTATGTTCCCTGCCCTGAAGATCAAGATGAAACTAAAAAAATATTATCTCATTTTGACAGTTTGTTTGCTGATAAACAGAAAACCTGGGTCGGTCAGAATACAAAATATGATCTGCTAATGCTGAAATGGTATGGCATTGAAGTAGCTGGAAATTTATTCGATACCATGCTTGCACATTACGTAATTGAACCTGAAGGAAAAAGAAGCATGGATGAATTAAGTCAGAAATTTCTGGGTTATGATCCTGTTTCAATCGAAGAGTTAATTGGGAAAAAAGGAAAGTCACAAGGTACCATGCGAGATGCTGAAATTGAAAAAGTAAAAGAATATGCCGGCGAAGATGCTGATATCACATTACAACTAAAAAATGTATTTGTTCCATTACTAAAGAAGAGAGAAGTAGAAAAGGTTTTTAATGAAGTAGAAAATCCATTGGTGAAAGTTTTGGTAGCGATGGAATACGAAGGAATAAAAGTTGATACAACATTTTTAAATGACTATTCCAAAGAGCTGGAAACGGATGCTAAAAAAGCAGAAGAAAGTGTATATAAACAAGCTGGTGTTCGTTTCAATCTGGCTTCACCAAAACAATTAGGCGAAGTGTTATTTGACAAATTGAAACTAGATGATGGTGCTAAAAAAACAAAGACCGGTCAATATAAAACTGGTGAAGATGTGTTATTAAAACTGGCTGCCAAAGGAATTCAAATTGTAGATGATATTCTTGCTTTTCGTGAATTAACAAAATTAAAATCAACATACGTTGATGCGCTTCCCCAATTAATCAACTCAAAAACAGGGAGAGTACATACATCGTATGCACAAGCTGTAGCTGTTACAGGTAGATTAAGCAGTAATAATCCAAATCTTCAAAATATACCCGTACGAACGGAACGGGGAAGAGAAATAAGAAAAGCATTTATACCCAGAGATAAAAACCACATTTTACTATCAGCAGATTATTCTCAAATCGAGTTACGAATTGTAGCTGCTATCAGCAACGATACAAACATGTGTCAGGCGTTTAAAGACGGAACAGATATTCATACTGCTACAGCGGCAAGAGTATATACGATTGACGAAAAAGAAGTAACCAAAGAAATGCGTTATAAGGCCAAGAGTGTAAACTTTGGAATTATTTATGGGCAAGGAGCATTCGGTTTAGCAGATAATCTTGGAATATCAAGAACTGAAGCAAAAGAAATTATTGAAAATTATAAAAAGGAATTTCCTGGCATACAACAATACATGGATGATACGATCAACTTTGCAAGAGAGAATGGCTATGTATCAACATTGATGGGTCGAAAAAGGTGGTTACGGGATATAAACTCGGCCAATTTTACTGTTCGTGGATTTGCTGAGAGAAATGCAATTAATTCACCCATTCAGGGAACGGCAGCTGATATGATAAAACTGGCGATGCAAAAAGTACAGGCTGCCATGCAAAAAGAAAAAATGCAAAGTAAAATGATATTACAAGTACATGATGAATTGGTATTTGATGCATTAAAATCAGAAGTAAATGAACTTAAACCCTTGATACTTGAAAATATGCAATCGGCAATGATTTTACCTAACAATGTACCCGTAATTGCTGAATGTGGAGAGGGAGATAATTGGTTAGAGGCGCATTAATTTATTTATTTAAAAAGAAAATAATGGGTGTAAAGAATCCAAAAATAGATGCCTACATTTCTAAGAAGGAAGAATTTGCAAAACCTATTCTTAAACATTTAAGAAAGCTGATTCATACAACATGTCCACAGGTAGAAGAGAAAATAAAATGGGGAATGCCTTTTTTTGATTACAAAGAAGAAATGATGTGTCATATGGCAGCATTCAAAAAACATGCAGTTTTTTCATTTTGGAAAGCAGCCTTAATGAAAGATCCCGTCTTATTGGATAATGCTAAAGCAGAAACGGCAATGGGACATTTAGGAAGAATTACAACGCTCAAAGATCTTCCAACAGATAAGAAAATAACCGCCTGGATAAAAGAAGCGATGCAACTTAATGAGGATGGTATAAAAATAAAAAAGCCACCAGTAAAAAAAAATACTACGATTGATGTGCCCGACTATTTTTTAAAAGCCATAAAAAAAAATAAAAAAGCATGGGCTGTATTTCAAAAATTTCCACCCAGCCATATCAAGGAATATGTAGGATGGATCACAGAAGCAAAGAGAGAAGCAACCCGGATTAGCCGAATAGAAAAAGCTATTGCAATGATGGAAGAAGGAAAAGATAGAAACTGGAAATACAGATAGTATGCAACAAACAATTTACTATTGCTACGATGCTTATTGTGGTTGGTGTTACGGATTTAGCAACATAATAAAAAAAATTGCAGCAGCATATAAATCGGAATTTTCATTTGAAGTCTTATCAGGAGGTATGATACCTGTTGAAAATCCAAGACCAATTGCTGCCACAGCAGATTATATTAATGCGGCTTACCATCGGGTAGAGGAGTTAACAGGCGTTAAATTTGGCGAAGATTATCTCTGGCATATTCGCAATCCTTCCGAAAGTGACTGGTTTCCTCATTCAGAAAAAGCAGCGATTGCCTTATGCATCATCAAAGAAATTTATCCTGATCAACAAGTACAGTTTGCTGCAGACTTACAATATGCTTTGCATTATGAAGGAAGAGATTTAACCGATAATGAGGCCTATAGACTCTTGCTGGAAAAATACAAAATTGATGCAGATGAATTTTATAAAAAAATTAGTAGTGAAGAATATAAAGAAAAAGCTCACTATGAATTTACATTATGTAAACAATTACAAGTAACAGGTTTTCCTGCTTTATTATTACAAACCGACGAAACAAAGTTTTACCTTTTGGCCAGAGGGTATGATAATTTTAATAATATAAAAGCAAGAATTGAAAATATAATGAACGAATTAAACAAATAAAATGAAGAATAAGAGAGATATCACGAATCGGGATGATTTGCTTTTATTAATGCAAACATTCTATAAAAAATTATTGGCAGATGCATCAATCAATTATTTGTTTACCGATGTAGCCAAAGTAAATCTTGACCATCACTTTCCGGTATTGGTAGATTTCTGGGATGCTATATTATTTCAATCGAATACTTATCAAAAAAATGCCATGCAACCGCATATTGCCCTTCATCAAAAATCTCGTTTAGAAAAACATCATTTTGAAACCTGGCTTGCCTATTTTAAATCTTCTGTTGATGAATTGTTTTTCGGAGATAATGTCTTTATAATCAAAGAACGGGCAACCAGTATTGCTACAGTAATGCAGATAAAAATGATGCAACTATAGAAATAGTTATTGCAAAATTTTCCCGTTCTCATATTTTTATTTTTTGTAATAAGTAATTTTTGTAGATTCATTATCCAAAAACAAAATCAACAAATTATGAAACGTATTACTTTGAGTTTAATCGCAGCAACTTTACTGCTATTAGCCTGTAACAGTGAGAAAAAAACTGATGAAGGCAAAACAGAATCTCCAACAACAGAAAACAAAACAGAGAACAAAACAATGGCGATGCCAGACTCTGCTACTATGATGAAGAATTGGCAAGATTACATGACTCCAGGAGATATGCATAAGATGATGGCTTCATGGGATGGGACATGGGATGAAGATATTACAATGTGGATGGAACCAGGAGCACCTGAAACTAAAAGCACATCGAAAGCAGAGAATAAAATGATCATGAATGGTCTTTACCAGGAAAGTACACATACCGGAGAAATGATGGGAATGCCTTTTACCGGAAGAAGTACAGTTGGGTTTGACAACCATGAAAAACAATTTGTAAGCACATGGATTGATAATATGGGAAGCGGTATGATGGTTATGAAAGGACCTTGGGATGAAGCAAGTAAATCAATGAATTTAAAAGGAAAAATGGTTGACCCTGCTTCAAAAGGAGAAACAGCCGTAAGAGAAACATTTAAAGTTATTGATGACAACACACAGGAAATGGAAATGTTTATAACGATGCCTGATGGATCAGAATTTAAAACAATGAAAATAGTATTTACAAGAAAAAAATAAGAACGGTACTGAATAAAAAACCCTGAGGAAATTCTTCAGGGTTTTCAAATATTTTTTCAAGCTTTTCTTCATTTGGCTCCCATCGTTATTTAGCCTGCCTGATCATACGCTTTTTTTATCCATCCAATCAAATCCTTGTTCACGACTTTAGCATCTTCCACTTTTATCCGATGTGTGCACATCGCATTCCAACTACCAGCTGCTAAAACATTCCCTTCAGGAGTAATTCCTTTTATATTTAATCCAATATCTAACCTATCTTTTGTAGAAGGTTGAATAATAGCGAATTGCTTTTTTCGTCTTAAACTTACATAAGCTTTCTTTGGAGCTACTTCAACATCTTTTCCGAATTTATTTACATCTGCCATGATTTTATCATACCAAGATTTTAAATTTTCTTTCCCTTTATATTGATCAATAACCAGATTGTCACTATTTTCTACTGCACCAGCATGACTTTGCTTTGCATAGTGCACCACCATGTTTGCATTGCCATGCGTAAAACCATGTTTTTCTTTTAAAAACTTTACTAACTCGCCATGCTTTGTAAATCCGGACTTATTTACTATAGCCATCCAATAATCTAATTTCTTTCCGGTACTATTCTCAATATTGGCAATCTGCGTTTGAGCGGCTTTCTCAAGTGTTACTTTACTCATTTTTTATTTATTTGTAAAACAGATTCATATTTAGCAATCCATTCATCAGGTGTAATTTTCGAAGCGAGTTGGCCAATTAATTCAAATGGTATATCATCCGGCTTTTTATAACGGATACAGCTTTTACCCATATCTAATTTTTTGGAGGAGGCTTTGGCATGTGCCTCAGTAAACCATTTCAATAATTTTGGATCTGCATATACTCCCATATGATATACAGCAATAAAGTTTTTCTGTGATGCAATATTCATAAACGGTAATGGCAGTTTGGGATTACAATGATAACCCGCAGGATATTTTGAATGTGGTACTACAAAACCAATCATTCCATAACTCATTTCCTCTTTAAAACCTTTTGGTAAATTTTTCTTGATCGTTGCTCTGAGTTTTTTAAATCCTGCTTGTCTTTCTTCAGGCATTTCATTAATATATTCTTGCGGGTTTGTTGCTTTAGATTGCATAGTAAATTTATATTATTTGGGTTAATTGTGATTTATTAAAAGCTTTTATTCTGAGGTTAATACCGTATTCAAGCCAGGCCTTCATAAATGCCAGAAAATTTGCCCAGCCCTCTGTATTGCTTTTCAACCATTTTATACCGTTCGGATTATTGGGTTTTTCACCTTCGGTAATCTGAATAAATGTGAGCCCAGCTTCTGGTTCACTCAATGTTATTTCCACCTGCGATTCTATTCCTTCCATATCATCCCAATGAAAAGATATATAACTGTCTTTTTCAATTTTACCAATCCGAATCGGAAATTCAACATCAAATTCAGGAAATTTCCAGACCACCGTTTTACCTTCCTGCATAATGCCACTGCTTTCACTAATAAAATAGTTTTTCATCTGCTCCGGTTCAATAATCGCCTGAAAAACTTCTTTGGGAGATTTACATATCTGAAGCCCCGTTTTAATAACCAAACTATCCATACCTTTTATTTTTTTCGCTTAGAAGACTTTGCAACCTTATTAAATTCTAAAGCCAGATTAATCCAGAACTCCAGTTTCTTTTTTGTAGTTAGCACATTAATATCCACAAACACATATCCTTTCATAATACGGCCAGTAAAATCCATTGGCTGACAACCTTTATTTTTCAATACCGTATCATATACCTCGGGATTTAACCTCACCATTAGCCTGTCTTTTTCTACTCCAACACACATTTTGTCATTAACCATAAAGCAAAGACCTCCAAACATTCTTTTTTCTTCTACTTTCGAATGGGTTTGAGTTATAATAACTCTGGTTCTGTTGGCAAGCATTTCATTGAACGGCATGAAAAATTTTTTATGCTGTGAGTACGTTCTTGATCGTTTGATTTTTATTACGCAGATCAATTCCCCCTTCCAATAATGATTTTAAGTTAGCAAAATAAAATGTCCAGCCCGTTTTACATCCAACATGCCAGTCCTGTTTAGCTTTTTCATCTATAGGAATCTGATCTTGAGTCAACTCAACTATTCTCTCACCTTCTTCTTCATACACCCTTACAGTACAAACTCCTGCATTACCAAACCGGAATTTAAAAAGATCTCTTCCATTGCATTCGAGAATTTCTCCACTCTCTGTTACATCATCTGCGTATCCATACCACCACCAGGAATAGCTGTCACCCTTCTGAATATAATCTCCAGCACTATATAAAGTACCGTCAACTTTTTTATAATCCGTTCTTCGAACAAACCAATATTCAATCCCTTCTTTAGTGGCCCAACACCAATATAATTTTTCTAATGGGGCTTTTACATTTATACGAACCGAAAAACGGCTCCAATCAAAATTTGCCATGACCTAATTTTTAACTCTTGAATAATAAAAATTACTTTTCTTTTGGGGCAATTCTGATCCACCATCAATAAATGCATGAATAGAATCATTATTTATCAAAAGATAAGTAATCCTTTTGGGGAAATCATGCTCAGGGTTTTCTGCAACAAACCCCTTTTGATTAAAAGAAGACACTTTAAAAGCAACTGCCTTATTTTCATTTTGTTCATTAGCTGTTGGCCGATAGTAGCATTGATTATTTCGGGCAACCATTTCAATTGATTCAAGAAAAGTTGAGTCAGTATTATTCTTAATAAAAAAACTTTTACCTTCCATTGTACTATCATTAATGGTTTTCCATGACTCTATTATCATCCCATTTTTTGTTATCATTTTCCATGAGCCATTCATCCATTTAAATTGAGCAATACAGTTCTTTTTATTTTCTACATTTATAAATTGCACAAATAATAGAAAAATTGCAAGAAGAAAAAAACAGTTACGCATAAATCTTATTTTTCCAAAATTGACTTCAGCCTATTTAAACCAATACTAAAATCATTACCAATGGCTTTATCCATATTAAAAAATAATTTCATCAGGTTCAATGGATAGTTCATTTTACTTTCAAAACCCCAGCTAACTTTTGTTGAATTTTTATCAATTTCTTCAGTTGTCATTACAGCTTTTGCTATTGATTTAAAAGGTTTTTCAAATCGCAGTTCATAATCAACTTTCTTCCCTTCTTCTATAGCCAGAATTTCTTGTTCTCCTTTGCCTACTTTTTTATTTCCTTCCCAGGCACTTATAAAACCGGGGGTAGCATCTGTTCCCCGAAATTCTTTTTTCATATTGGAATCCATCATTGCCCATTTACTAAAATTGTCCTGATTCTTCAGGTATTTAATATAATTAAACACTTCGTCTTTCGGCTTGTTAATTACAACATCTCTTGTTGTTTTCATGTCTTTACTTACAAACAAAGCAAGTAGTAAAAGAAATGGAATGATGCCAAGAATAATATAAAGTATAATCATTGTTTTAGTTTATAAGTTGAGGTGTTTACTTTTTGTTAAACCGAATGAAGTCCTATTCGATTTCCTTCGGTATCGATGATAACAGCCATGTTTCCATATTCGGGACTGATCATTGTTTTTCCCAGCATAATCTTGCCTCCAGCTGCTTCTACTTTATTCAAAATCATTTGCAGATCAGGATTAGCATTTAAATAAATAAGCGGCCCATCAGTTGTAGATGGCTTGTGAAAACCACCACTATCAACAACTGCACCACCTACCTGAGTCATCATATCTTCAAGTGGAAACATTCTCATTTTAATGTTAGGCATATTCATTACAGCAAGGGTTACACCAAAAATTGTTTCATAAAATTTAGACGCCCTATCCAAATCGGATGCTGGTATTTCAAACCAGCTGATTGCATTTTTCATTTTTATTTATTTAGCCTATTTATTACATAATAGATAATCTTTTTTATATCATTTTTTTCTTCTGTATTCAAGATCGTATTCCACTTTCCAGGTTGTACCACCATCAGTTGACATTTCGCCAAATTGCCTCACCTTATCATTATCTAACTTAGTAAAGGTTAACCTACGTTTAAAAATATTACCTTTTGCATCAGTAACTCTATCTGCATAATAAACAATTTTTCCATCGCTGCCTTCGCCTCTTAAAAATTCTGTTGTGTTTCCAGTATTATCAGTCCAGGTTTGTTGCCATTGTTTTGTTGCAACATTATAAGAGTTAAAACTTTTACCTTTATAAGTAATTCCCTGATTAATAGTACCCGTCCACTCTTCAAGAATTACACAACTATCAATAATAATGCTGATCTTACTGTCTCCAGATTTATTTCCATTTGGACTAAACGCTTCCCATTCTCCTACCCAAAAATCAAATTGGCGAAATTCGGGTTTACTACAAGGTAATTGTGCAATTCCTGATTGAGCAATTATTAAGAGCCCGATTATAAATATATTTTTTCTCATTTGTTGTTTTTTGCTTTTTCACTAAATGAAAAGATAATGGTAATATGACATTGACCACAAATTACACCTAGTCCTATACTTCAAGCTTTCATAACAAAAACCAAATGCTCAGCAGGAAAACCACTTAGCACCTTAAGATTTAGAAAAACAGAATCTACTGTTTTTTTTCGTTTCCCTTAATCCTTTCGTTTATAAAGATGATGTACTCTTCTCTATCTATGTCTAATGAATCAAAAGTTAGGTTTAATTACTATTAAATAATAACCGTTTATCAAACTCATTTTATAAATGAATGAAAATGATTGGTTTAATTTTTTAAACAAAAAAAATCCGTTCATTTTGAACGGATTTAATCTTTAGTATTTTCGAATTAATTGCCTCCTGGCCTATTACCCCCACCCATTCCGGCCGGGCGTTGAGGACGCATAGAAGGTTCAATCGTGTCTTTCCAGATTGCAAATTGGTCTTTGGTAATAATCATTTTTATCATTTCATCACGGGCATCAGTGTATTTCTTTCTTTCAGCCATCATCGTTTCTCTGTCTGGCCTTTCACCACCCGACATTATTTCTTTCATTCGCTCATTTTGAGCTTTGTACAAAACGGTTAAAGCTGTATCTAATTTAGCCGCATTAGATGGTGAAAGTTTGAATGCACTATCTAATACATGTATGATTTTAGCAGCTTGTTCTTCCGGTGTTTGACGTTGAAATCCTCCGCCGCCAGGCCCCTGAGAAAAAGACGACAGCTGAATTGCAATAATAGCTATGCCACTTAACAATATTTTTTTCATGTTTATTTAATTTAAAGTTGAATATCCTTGATTTGACGCCAAAAATGGGAAAAGCGTTCATTTTTATAAAAAATAATTTTCCGAATAGCTGTTTGCCTGAACTAAAGTATCTTGCAGCTCTTTAATTATTATAAATATATGGAATACAGCAAATTAGTAGCAGTAACCGGATTACCGGGATTATTTGAGTTGATTAATAGTAAGTCAGACGGAGCTATTGTTCGGTCATTAACGGATAAAACAACCCGATTTGTTTCTAACAGGATACACAGTTTTACTCATTTAGAAAGTATTGAGATCTATACTGTTCGAGATAATGTGAATCTGGTAGATGTATTAAATGCGATGGATAAAGCCGGTGATTCTTTACCAGATGATAAGGACCCTTCAGCCGTTAAAAAATATTTTGAGCAAGTTTACCCTGATATGGATTTTGAAAGAGTATATGCCAGTGATATGAAGAAAATGGTAAAATGGTTTGATGTATTGAAGAAAAACAATGTTGAAATTGTGTTGAGTGAAATAACTGAAGAAGAGGAAGAAGAAGTAGTTGAACCAGTTGCGGAAGAGAAACCTGTTAAGAAAGCAAAAGCTAAAAAAGAAGACGAAGCAGAAGAAAAGCCAAAGAAAACGGTAAAAAAGAAAAAGGCTGAATAATAAAGCTGTGAGTTATTAACTATGAGCTGTGAGCCAGCCTGAATAATATTGGGATGGCTCTTTTTATTTTAAATGAATTTGAATATGAATTACAGTGCCGATATTAAAAAATTGCCTAGACATTTTTTACCCACTGATTTTAAAATAACGAACTGGGAAAATCTTTACCCTTATCTAAAAAATCTTGATGAAAGAAAAATAAATTCGTTAGCTGAGCTGGAACAATGGATGAAAGATGCAAGTGAGCTGGAAGCTGTAATAAGTGAAGATGCCTGCTGGCGACAAATAAAAATGACTTGTGATACGGAGAATAAGGCGTTGGAAGAATCCTTCAATTATTTTATGATGGAGATTCAGCCAATGGTGCAACCTTACTCCGATAAGTTAAATAAAAAACTAATTGACAATCCATTTACTAAACTATTAGATAGCGCTACATATTTTACTTATCTGCGAAATGTAAAAAAGAATATTGAACTTTTCAGAGAAGAAAATATATCCATTAACGCAGAACTTAATGTAATGCAACAACAGTTTGGAGCTATCTCTGGGAAAATGAGTATTGAAGTAAATGGTCAGGAATACACTTTACAACAGGCTGCAAAGTTTTTAGAAGATCCTGATCGTTCAGTTCGTGAAGAGGTATTTCATAAAATAAGCAAGAGACGATTAGAAGATAAAGAAACATTGAACCGTTTATTTACTTCACTACTTCAAAAAAGGCATCAAGTTGCATTGAATACTGATCTTGAAAACTACCGTGATTTTCGGTTTAAAGAACTGGGCAGATTTGATTATACTAAAGAAGATTGTTTTCAGTTTCACGAAGCAGTAAAATTACATGTACTGCCATTGGTAAATCAAATCTATGAAGCGAAGAAAAAGAAACTAGGATTAGATACACTGCGTCCCTGGGATATAGAAGCTGAACCAGCAGGCATACAGCCACTTCGACCATTTACCACAGGTGAAGAGTTGACAGAAAAAACAATAGCCTGTTTTGATGAGTTATCCAAAGGTGTAAATGGACAATCATTTTTTGGAAATTGTATTCGGAAAATGAAAGAACTAGGTCATCTTGATCTGGAAAGCAGAAAAGGAAAAGCACCGGGTGGGTATAATTGTCCACTGGCAGAAAGCGGTGCTCCATTTATTTTTATGAATGCAGCTGGTCAATTGGATGACGTAACAACCATGGTACATGAAGGCGGCCATGCAATTCATTCTTTTTTAGCACATGAATTATCATTACATGGTTTCAAAGAATACCCTACAGAAATTGCCGAAGTAGCCAGTATGGCTATGGAATTATTCAGTATGGATAAGTGGGATGTGTTTTTTGATTCACCAGAGGAATTAAAAAGAGCAAAAGAGCAACAACTGGAACGGGTTATTACAATTTTCCCATGGATTGCAACGATCGATAAGTTTCAACATTGGGTGTATGAAAACCCGAACCATACCGAAGAAGAGAGAGCTAAACAATGGGTGGCAATAGCTGATGAATTCACTTCGCCAGTGGTTGATCTCTCTGGTTTGGAAGAATATCGAGGCTTTGGATGGCAGCGTCAGTTACATTTATATGAAGTGCCTTTTTATTATATAGAATATGGTATTGCACAATTAGGTGCCATCGGATTATGGCAGCAGTACAAGCAAGACCCAGAAGCAGCCATGAAAAATTATATTACAGCTTTACAGTTAGGAGGAACGAAAACATTGCCAGCGCTTTTTGAAGCGGCTGGATTAAAGTTTAATCTTTCGCCAAACCATATCAGTACGCTGATGAATTTTGTGAAATCCGAGCTAGAAGCACTTTAATTTACCAAAAATACCCTAAAAGTGGTATGCTATAAATGCGGAAAATTGAAAGTGACCACTTACTTTTGATAGAGAAATTTAAATACCTGATAAGGTGTTTTTAAAATAGCTACTAATCAGAGCCTTAACCAAAAGTCCCGTTGTTTCTACAGCGGGGCTTATTTTTTGCCCCTGTCCCCTAAAGGGAGACTTAGGTCATACATACTTTCATTTTTACTACTATCGCTAAAATTGATTTTAGAAAATAAGAAGAAACCTAAGATTAAGTTCCCCTTTTAGCCCCGATTACATCGGGTTAGGAAGGACAGGGGCTACTGGCAATTCTTACAAACTCCTTCAACCACTACTTCTACATGATTAGCTGAATAGCCTTTTGGTAATTTAATTCCCGGAGTTACAACATCATCGAGGCAATATGTATTGTTGCAGCTGTTACAAACAAAATGAACATGATGATCATGATGATGTCCTTCGCCACATTCATCTTTACATAATGCATAACGAATAGAATTATCTGCCGTAGGTATAGTATGAATGATTCCTTTATCTACAAATACCTGTAAGGTGCGGTATACAGTTACCCTGTCAAATTTTTCACCTGCTTTTCTTTCAATATCACCATGTGCCAATGCACCATTCTGCTCCAGAAAAAGTTGTAAAATTTTTTTCCGGCTATCGGTAATACTAAGGCTATTTTGCTTTAGCAGTTTTATCAGTCGTTGTTCGTTTACAATTGTAATTTCTTTTTCCATATTAATTTCATCCAAATTATTCTGATTTCCTTTTTTCTTTCTGCAGCAATTTACGGGCATCTTTAATTAATGCTCTTACTTCGCTTTCTTTTAGTCCATCATAAATTTTTCTTACATCGCCATCTTTATCTACCAAGGCCCAGAACTGTGTATGTATAAACTGATCATCAATATTCAGCAAATTGTTTTCAGGATTGTCAAGGGTGTAACTTACTCTTGCAGCATTGTACAGGCTATCTTTTCTACCAGTCAGAAAAATCCATTTATCCGTATTTACTTTCATGGAATCGGCATAGTGTTTAATCTGTGCTACTGAGTCGGTTTCCGGATCGCAAGTATGTGACAGAATAAGAAAATCCTTTTCCTCATTTAATAAATCATAAACCAACCTCATATTATTATTCATGTCAGGGCAGATTCCCTTGCAGGTTGTAAAAAAGAATTCTGCTACATACACTTTGCCATCGATGTCTTTTTCGGTTACCTTTTTACCATCCTGATTGGTAAAGCCAAATGGCCGCACATAACTTACAGGGTTTACCTTTCGATCACCATATCCCGGAATGACTTGTGTAAGAACGAAATAAAACACCAAGGCCAGCACAACAAAAAATCCGATATAAAACAATTTCTTTTTCGACATCTTATAATATTAACAAGCAAAGGTACGAACAGTTGACTTTTATCTTTTGCAACATTGTTGCTTTTTTTATTACCTTTGCCAGCTGATGAAATTAAAAATCAACTGGGATGTATTGGGTATTGGAGCTTCACTGGCCTGTGCAATACATTGTGCTTTATTGCCTTTGTTCTTAAGTAGTTTGCCTTTGTTTGGAATAAACATTATTCATCATACTGGTTTTGAAGTGGGGATGATTGTCCTGGCTTTTTGTATAGGATCTTATTCGCTTTATCATGGATTTAAAAAACATCACCATAGCTGGACACCAATGCTGTTTTTCATAGCCGGTTTTATTTTTCTGGTAGTGAAACAGTTTTTTGTTCATTACGAATCATGGTTATTGATTCCTGCGGTCATATTTATCATTACAGGACATTTGCTCAATTATAAAAGTTGCAGAATACATAATCATGCACATGCCGATGATTGTAATCATTAAACTCACAACGTAGCCATCCTGCAGGCAAGCCCTAAAAAAGGGAACTTATTTATTTATTTTTTAAAGCGTCTTCTAAAGATTATTTTAGTAAAATGAAAAAACTATTACTGATTTTAATAATTATTCTTCCATCCATTGCAAAAGCACAATCTAAGGATGAAGCAGCTATAAGAAATATTCTTGCTACACAAAATGAAGCCTGGAACCGTGGCGATATAGAACAATTCATGATTGGCTATTGGGAAAATGATTCGCTGATGTTTATTGGTAAAAGCGGCGTTACCTACGGCTATACCAATACATTGAACAATTATAAAAAGGGATATCCTGATACTGCTGCAATGGGCAAACTCAGTTTTAACCTTATTCAGGTAAAAAAATTATCGAATAAATACTATCATATAACTGGTAAATGGTTTTTAAAACGCTCCATTGGTGATGTTGGGGGTCATTATACCCTGGTTTTTAAAAAAATTAAAGGTCGCTGGGTAATTATTTCTGATCATAGCAGTTAATACACTTTCGTATTAAGAAAGATGAAGAGTTTATGATGTAGTACCTTTGCAACTCAATAAACTCAGTTCGTCATGCCATTTATCATACTTGGAATACTTGCCTTAATTGTAAGCTTTGCTATTCAAAAGAATTATCAATTTGCCAGATATTATAAAATGGTTCGGCTAGCCTCTTTTTTATTGATTATCATTGGTGTGCTCTCCAAATCTTTTGTGCAAATAGAACCTGGTCAGATTGGAGTAAAGACACTTTTCGGGAAAGTGCAGGATGAAGTATTACCGAGTGGTTTAAATTTCATCAATCCATTACTGGAAATTAGAAGAATGGATGTAAAAACACAGAATTACACTATGAGCGGCATTCATGATGAAGGCAATAAATCAAGTGATGATGCTATTCGTGTATTAACTTCAGATGGATTAGAAGTGACCATTGACCTTACAGTTTTATATAAACTATTACCATCCGACGCACCAAAGATTGTTCGTGAAACCGGCGCAGACTATACCGATAAAATTGTTCGTCCTTTGGCCAGAACGAAGATCAGAGACAATGCTGTATATTATGACGCTGTATCATTGTATTCTACAAAGCGAGATGAATTTCAGCAACGTATATTCAAAAGCATCGATGAAGATTTTAAAAAAAGAGGATTAGTATTGGAGCAATTGCTTGTAAGAAATATAACACTGCCACAATCTGTAAAATCTACCATTGAACAAAAAATTAATGCCGAACAAGATGCTCAGAAAATGCAATTTGTGTTACAGAAAGAAAAACAAGAGGCTGAAAGAAAAAGAGTAGAGGCACAGGGTATTTCAGATTATCAGCGTATCATTAATACAGGTCTTACATCTCAACAGTTGCAATACGAGCAAATCAAAGCTTATCTGGAGTTAGCAAAATCACCTAATGCAAAAGTAATTGTAATGGGCAAGGGTAATACACCTGTCATTCTAGATGCCAAGAATTAATTTATCCGTTTTTCCAGTTTTTGTACAAATAGCTAATCAGGAAAAATAATGTGACTACCATTACTGTATAAAATAATATAGTATACATCACAGGCTTGCCGTTTGTAAAGCCAAGCTTAAAGTAAATTCCACCAGTTACTCCGCTCATGATCCAAATTAATACCCAGACAATTGAATTCAGGATTTTTATAAAAAAAGCTTTTAGCCCCGGAGTGTTACTTTCTTTCATATTACATTTCGCTTATTCGAATTATTAATCTATCAGCAAATTTAAAAATTCAGTTGAATCTCCATTGAACACATTAAAATCAACTTTAGCTCTTATACCATTTACTCTGCCTTCATCGCTATGTTGCCAAAAAATCCATCCTCTAGTAATCCTGGGTTGTTCTAACTGATAATAATGTGCCACCCACAATGGGTAATCGTCAAACTCAGTACCAAGATTTTTATTATAAAAATCTACATTGGTATAAATAATTGGTTTTACGTTGTAATGATGCTCAACAATTTCTAACCATTTTTTAACTTCTTTTTTCAACTGCAATTTACTTGTGCCATTCAATTGTTCAACATCAAGTACCGGAGGTAAATCACCAGGCTCCAATATTACTTTGTCAATAAAATTTTCCGCCTGCATTCTTCCATCTTTCGAAGCTATGAAGAAATGGTAGGCACCGCGAATTATTTCATTGTCCTTTGCCTTTTTCCAGTTTCTTTTAAATTGTGGGTCTGTGTTGCCGATTCCTTCAGTAGCTTTCATAAAAGAAAAGCCTAATTGAATATTTTTTATTTTCATGGCTTTTACTTCTTCCCAACTTATAGTGGCTTGATATTTCGAAACATCAATTCCATGTATGGAATAGCTTTCAGGTATAGCAATACCAAACTCAGGATATCGGACAAATCCTGGTTTTCTATATGATACCTTCTGGAATATGATCCATATAGAAAATACAAACAGTACTATTATAATAATACTAATGACTACTTTTCTTGACTTCTTTTTCTGTCTGTTTGATAACATGGAATTACAAAGTGAATTCAGCAAATATAATTATAGGATTCTCCGCAAATTGTTAATTCCGGGAACAGTTTCGACCTCTTAGAAATATGCTTTGCCAACATTTTCCTATTTTCAACCTATGACTAAACTATTTTGGAGGCTGTGGTGGAAATTGAATGGTTGGCAGTTGAATGGCACATTCCCTTCCAATATTAAAAAAATGATTTTACTTATTGCGCCACATACCAGTTGGAAAGATATACTGCTTGGCCTGGCAACCAGATCGAAATTAAAAATATATAAAGCAAAGTTTTTAGGTAAGAAAGAATTGTTTGATGGAATGTTTGGATGGTTCTTTAGATGGCTTGGTGGTGTACCGGTTGATCGGTCTGGTAAATTAGGTATGGTAGAACAGGTTGCAGACATGTTTAATAACAATGAAGAGTTTAAACTTGGCCTTTCTCCTGAAGGAACTAGAAAAAAAGTTGACAAACTAAAAACAGGATTTTATTTTATTGCCAAGCAAGCAAATGTCCCAATCATTATGGTTGGTTTTGATTTTAGTAAAAAAGAAGTCATTTTAAGTGATCTTTTTTATCCAACTGAAGATGAGGAAGCAGATTTTAATAAAATCATTACTTTTTTTGCTCCTATAAAAGGGGTTCATCCGGAAAAAGGATTAGCACATTTAAAAAATAACTGATAATCAGTAAGATTTTATTCATAAAAACGCTTACATGCACACTATTTAATTCGGCTTTCTTTAATATCTGCAATTTGTCAATAGCAATAATTTTGGTTAAATTGTATTTCTTTTCATTATAAACCAAACTACTAGTTATGAAACCTCAATTAACCAATGGCTTTAAAGCCATATTATTTCTATCACTATCCATTTTGTTTTTCAACTCTTCGTATGCTCAAAATTCAACAAAAATTGACTGGAGCAAGGATACTCTTTCAATTGAAGATGTAAAAGGAGCAAATGATACCTATAAGAATACAATTAGAGGAAGTGGCCAAAGTCCAACACAACAAGTTAACCTGCCTGTTGATAAGCTAAAGGAAATACTAGATGCCTGCTATTCAAATGGTGTGTCAGATATCTCTGTTTTATTTATTACGCTACGTCAGAAAGATGTAGATCGTTATAAGAAAAATAATCCAGGCATCACAGCCCCGGACGATGAAATTAAGGGAAGTCAAATGATCGTAATCAGAGTTCCACGTAGCGCATTCGCCGGAAAGACTGGTGCTGGTATAAATATATCGGGTAACAATGCATTACCGCTAAGTCTTCTTGGTACAGGATTGATACAGCTCAAAGAAGCTTACACGGAACTTCCTTTTGCATCTGGAAGTCTATATTTTAGTATTGGAACTATTTGTCCGCCTCCATCATCGTGTGATACAATAAATTAATTGAAGAATATTATCATGCCTCTTCCTAAAAAATAAGGAAGAGGCATTTTCTTTTTTATATTATTCAACGATGCGCAACTTCGCATAATTCAACATAATCTTCTTCTCACCATTATGCTCAAACTTTACGGTTGCAATGGGGTTATGCGCAGCTCCTTCCATTTTTAATACTTCTCCAAAACCAAATTTCTGGTGTTCTACTTTTTGTCCTTCTGAAAGATTGGATGTATCACTTTCTACAAAATCAGCAGAGGGCTTATGTTCTATTACCTTTGTGATTGTAGTTTTAGGAGCTAAATAAGAAGGCGTCTCTTTTTTGGTGCCTGACTGCTTTCTTGCAAAACCACCACCCTCATCATTACCATTATTTTTCCAGCCTTGCATGCGATTAAATGCTGAACCGCCACCCCATTTATTTTGTGTTTGATTTTTTGAACCACCACCGGCAAAACTTCTGTCCATATGTTGTTCCGGTATTTCTTCAATAAAACGACTAGGCTCATTTTGTACCAACTGCCCAAAGCGATAACGGGTATTGGCATACGTAATCCAGAGTCTTTTCTTAGCCCTTGTAATCACCACATAAAATAATCGTCGTTCTTCTTCCAATTCATCTCTTGTGTTGATTGCCATTGCGTTTGGAAAAAGCATTTCTTCCAAGCCGGCAGCAAAAACACATTCAAATTCTAATCCCTTTGCTGCATGTATCGTCATCAATTTAACGGTATCTGCATTTGGATCCTTTTCGTCCGCATCAGTTAACAATGTGATTTGCTGTAAATAAGATCCAAGACTTTTATCTACTAATTCTCCATCTTCATTATCGGGGCTTTCAGTCCATTCTTTAATAGAGTTCAATAATTCCTGAATATTCTCATACCGTTGTACGCCTTCAGTACTCTTATCATTAAACATTTCTTTTACCAGGTTAGTTTGCTTGCCCACATGAAACGCCACATCATAGGCATTTTGCTTGGTGAGCATACTGGTAAAACTTTTTATCATGGTTACAAAATCCTGCAAGGCAGTATATGTTCCGGCACGAAAACCAAACTCATTGGCTTTTTGAAGCACCTCCCACATACTGATATTATTTTCATTAGCCGCTAAAACAAGTTTATCAATTGTTGTCTTTCCAATACCTCTTGCCGGATAATTGATAATCCGCTTTAGTGCTTCTTCATCGCTTGAGTTTACAATCAAGCGTAAATAAGCTACCATATCTTTTATCTCTTTTCGCTGATAAAAGCTCATGCCACCATAAATGGTATAGGCAATACCCATTCTTCTTAATGATTCTTCAAAGGCACGGCTTTGTGCATTCGTACGATAAAGAATTGCAAAATCCTTATTACTGTAATGGTTACGTAATTTTTGTTCCTGGATACTGTCAGCAACAAATTTTCCTTCATCATTGTCCGTCATCGTCCGCACCAGCTTTATCTTTTCACCTTCTGCATTCTCCGTAAATAATACTTTCTCTATTTGCCCTTTATTATTACTTATCACCTGATTGGCAACATGCAGAATACTTTGCGTACTACGATAATTCTGTTCCAGCTTTACCAGTTTTACATCATCATAATCTTTTTGAAACTGTAAAATATTTTGAATGGTTGCACCACGAAAACTATAAATACTCTGTGCATCATCACCCACCACACATACATTCTCATGCATGGCACCAAGCAATTTTATTACTTCATATTGTGCAGGATTTGTATCCTGATACTCATCTATTAATATATATCTGAATTTATGCTGATACTTAGCCAATGCTTCAGGCACATTTTTCAGCAACTCATAGAATTTCAATAACAGATCATCAAAATCCATGGCACCGTTCTTAAAACATCTTTTTACATAGGCACTGTATATCTGTGCAATTGCCGGCCGATTGGCCCGCATATCTTCCTGCTGTATGGCATAATCATTTCTGTATTCCTCAGGACCTACCAAAGCATTTTTGGCGGACGAAATTCGATTAAAAACAATATTTGGTTTATAATGTTTGTCATCAAGATCTAGTTCGTTTACTACAGTTTTTACAACACTTTTAGAATCATCGGTATCATAAATAGTAAAGTGTCGGGGATAGCCAATTTTTTCTGCCTCAAAGCGAAGTATTCTTGCAAATACGGAGTGAAAAGTTCCGATGTATAAATTCCTGGCTTCGCCATTGCCAAGTATATGCTCAACTCTTTCTTTCATTTCCTTCGCCGCCTTATTAGTAAACGTCAACGCTAAAATATTGAATGCGTCAACACCCTTCGACATTAGGTGTGTTACTCTTGTTGTAAGGACTTTTGTTTTTCCGCTGCCGGCACCAGCAATAATCATAATGGGTCCGTCAATATGTTGTACGGCTTCTTTTTGCCGTTCATTCAATCCACTTAAATAATCCTGCATTTGGCAAATTTACGAATATGGTATGGTGATTATAGAGTTTATACGCTTATGTGGAATGAAAAAGCCACTGTAGATTTTTTAAATCCTTCAGTGGCTAATATCTTTTAAGTTTTTGGTTATTTTTTTAGTGGCACTATTCCCGCCATTTCACTAACAACGTTTACAAGGTCAGAACCTTGAGGTACAATAAACTTAGTATTATTTTCCATCGCTTTTTCAACGGCTTCTAATTTTCTTAGCACCTGTGCATTACCTACAAAATATTCTTCTGCAGCTTCGTTTACCATTTTTATGGCCATAGCCTCACCTTCTGCTGCTAATATTTTCGCCTGTCTTGAACCTTCAGCTTCTTTGATCCTTGCTCTTTTTTCACCGTCTGCTACCGTTTCTCTTGCTGTAGCAAAATCAATCGCTGCAATCTTTTCGTTCTCTGCTTTTACCACTTTATTCATGGTTTCCTGTACATCACTAGGCGGATCAATTTGTTTTAGCTCTGTTCGAATCACTTCTATTCCCCAGGTTTTTGTTTCCTCCGTTAATGTTCTATGTAGTTCGGCATTTATCTTTCCTCTTTCGCTATTGGCAGATTTCAGCGTCAATGTTCCAATGATATTACGCAAGGTCGTGCGGGCAAGGTTTACAATCTGCCACTGGTACCTGTCCACATTGTACTGCGAACTCTTTACACTTTCTTCTGAAGATATTACCCGAAAATAAACCTGCGCATCAACAGATGCATTCAGGTTGTCATTGGTTATGATTTCCTGTGCCTGTGCATCTACCATTTGTTCTGTAGTATTGACCATATACATTTTATCAATAAATGGAATGATCCAGTGAAAGCCAGGATTGGCAAAGGTCTTGTATTTACCAAGCCTTTCAATTAAAGCCCGATGTGTTGGTCGAACAATTTTAACACCTAGTGCAAAAATAAAAAGTACGCCTCCGATGATATAAAACATTGTATAATCCATAATAAAAATATTTAAACTTGTTAAATAAAAATTGTTGAAGTTGAATCGTTATTTCCTTTTATTGCTTTGTAAAGGAAGTTCAGGAAGTTACGATTTTTTTAGCAGAATTATTGATTCATTTAGTGGTGAATATTAAAATTTATTTGACCAATGACATTGAAAATGATACAGATATAAATTTTCAGGATTTACAATTTATTTTTCTCTAACTTACTTTATCCATTAAAAAATAATTTATGAAAAAATTATTGCTCCCGATTCTTTTTTTTGCATTATTAATAGCCTGCAATAATGAAAAAGAAACACCAGCAGAGGAACCAAAGACAGATTCATCAGTTGTAGATCAAGGTCCGCCGCCGCCGCCGGATATAGATACTACTGCTCCAGTATTACCTCCGGTAACTGAAACTTTACAAAAAGTAACATATATAAGTGCAACATATTATACCGGAAGGGTAGATTTTTACTTTAAAGATGAAAATGGCAAACGAATTGAAGTAGGCATCAGTAATTTTCCTGAAGACAAAGGAGCAAAATATCCACCCTCTTTATTGGAATCCGGCGAAGAGTTAGAAGGACCTCCTGGTGAGAACCCAGCTATGGTTGGCAAACAGTTTTATCTTGTAAAAAATGAAGCTGGTAAACTGATTGAAATACGACCAGTTAAATAGATAATTTTTTTAGCTATTTTTCTCCGGGATGATAAATCCTTTCTGCATTTTTTAATACAGCGTCTTTATCCAAAGTCATGGGTTTTGTTTGTTGATTAAGAAACATTGCCATTTGATCTTTATAGTGTGGAGAATCTGGATGCATAGATGCACCGAATGTATTAACCGATTCTATGATTGGTAAACCACCATTTTTTGGATACCGAACAAAACATATATAAGCATCACCTGAAATAATTTTTCTCATACCCTGTTTATACGGTGCAGTATATTCTGCTGTTAATACATCTGGCAAACCCCAGGCTGGTCGGGCATCATCGCCCCTTACTAATTTCTGAATATCACCCAACACCAAATCTGTTTTCCCAAAATTTTGCATCATATAATCATACACATATTGATATGTTTCAATCGATTCTGATTTAGTTAATTCTCTTGGTGCAGTACCCCCCAGCTTCTTGCTTACATAATCATATATTAATAAAAAAATGGCTGCACCTTTGCTATTAGCAATCGCTTTTCTATCCCAAGATTGCAATGTTATAATCAAATCTTTCAATGCCGGATAATCAATAGCATTCAAATTCAACATACTATCAATTCCATAAGTATATTTTAATTCCTTAGGAAGCTGCTGATCAAATTTTATTTTTTTAAATGTGTTATAATCAACTTTA
The DNA here is from genome assembly GCA_024643655.1 of Chitinophagaceae bacterium. Lineage (GTDB taxonomy): Bacteria > Bacteroidota > Bacteroidia > Chitinophagales > Chitinophagaceae > JJ008. The sequence continues at coordinate 32,959 of JAHEMM010000020.1, forward strand.
TCAGTATTTATCAGCTCTGTGACCCGCTGGCTACGGTTATTATGATAGGTTTCATATCCATCATTTTTTTCAAACTTATACTTATCAAGATTATATTTTTTATCTGTTGCCAGAAATGGAGAGTGATTGGTATTATATAAATAACCTGAAAGTGGATTTACATATTGTGGTAATTGCGTTACTGGTTTAAATGTATTCCATAATGTTGCTGATGTATTTCCCGGAACAGTGCTTTTCCAATTGTACTTAGGATCTGCATTTCTTACCGGTATTTTTCCATTACTGATGTAGAAAATTGTATCATATCTGTCAGCATACATAATGTTGAACATGGGAAGACTTGTCATGCTTAATGCTGAATAAAACTCTGTGAAATTTTTTGCTTTATTCATCCGATACCATTGCTCAAGTGCTTTTATATCCATCGTGGCAGGAACTCTTAATGAAAAAACGCCTTTATCGGTTTTAACCGTTGCACCATACTTGCTCCAATATATTTTTTTGCCAATAGTAAAGGGAATGCCTTTAACTTTCAGTTTTGCTTTATTTTTTTCTAAATCAATCCATTCGCCATCAAATTTGTATTGATTTTTATTAACGGGATTCATTTCTAATTGAAACACATCTAATTTGTCCTGATAGTTGACAGTATGTGCCCAACCCAGGTTTTCATTGGTACCATGAAAAATCAAACAACCACCTGGGAATAAACCGCCGAGCATATTCCAGCCTTGTTCACTTTGCAGATGTGCTTCATAGAAAGCTACAGGACCTTCCTGTGGCTGATGCGCATTGATGGCCAAAAAACTTTCCCCAGTAGTTGTTTTTGTTGCATTCATTGCAAATGCATTAGAGCCTTGCGGATTAAAACCGGGAATAGTTGCAATTTTTCCTCCAAGTATTTGTGGCAAGGCCTGTTCTACTCCACAAAAAAGACTGATGGAGAAAACAACCGCCGTCATATATTCTCTTTCATTTAACGGAAATACTTTTTTGTATTTCACTTCTTTGTGATGTGCTTTTGCATAGGCATTCAACCCGGCAACATATCCTTTTATCAACGCCAGGAAATCCGGACTTAATGTATTCCATTGTTCATCCACTGTTTTACGGATGCGTAATAACTGCACTACATAATCTGCTTCTGCTCCTTTTTTGCCTAATACTTTACCCAGCATTCCTTTTCCAGATTGTGCCACAGTTTGTAATGTGCCAAAATCATCTTCGGCATGGGCCCATGCAATACCATAGGCTACTTCCGGATCCGTTGGAGCAAAAATATGTGGCACTCCAAAACTGTCACGGGCAATGGTGATGTTGGAGGGATTGATTTGAGAATAAACTGAAGTAGTAAGTAGTAATAAAAAGCTAACTAAAAATTTCATCCTGAAAAATAAAGAAAAAGTCTGAACCTTATACTCTTCGTTTACTCTTCAAATATTTTTCATGTATTACTTTACTCATCGGTTTATTATACACTTTTCCTTCTACCCATGAGATAATGTCGAGATAAGCAAAGGCTCTTGTTTCAAACCGATTTTTTTCCAAATGCTTGATGGTATCTAATAATTGCTGAAACTGTGGTTTTATTTCTCTTGGAGATAAGGGAATCGACTGGCGTAAAAATTTAAACATGGCCTCTTCTACTTTTGTCAGGTTTTTCATTTTGGCCATAAAGCGATACACTGATTTGCTTAAGGATTCCATCAACATATCATTACCCAATTCATAATGCGCCATCAGGTGTACTACCCTTGCATAACATTGTAAATCATATCGAAGGTTTGTTTTATCATTTATTATTTTCTGGAGATAATCAATACAACGATTGTAATCACCACTACCAAAGTAAAGCATGGCGAATTTGTAATTCAATACAAGGATACGGTGGCTATCTACAAAAAGATGAAGACCCTGCATTTTTTCTTCTATTGGTGGTATCAATGAAAGTCCCTCTTCAAAAGTTCCTTTCATAAAATGCTGGTTGATCTTGGCTGTACTTATATAAATAAAAGCCTGAATACGAAAGCTATCATTGTCTTTTACTCTATCGGTATTGGCTACTTTTTCAAAAAGCAGTAATGTTTTTTGAAACTCTTTAAAATTTCGCAGGTCAAAATGTGCATTTAATAAATTATGAACGCCTTTGATATAGTGTCCGGTCTCCACTCTTTTCATTAATGAATGTTCTTCAAAAAGATCGACCCATTTTTTTGTATAGCGATAATACTGTAAAAAGTCTTGTCGGATAAAAGCATACCAGGTATAGCTCTGATACAGATACAGTCTTTCATAAAAACCGGTTTCTTTCAAACTATCGTTTGAAACATTGTCTTTCATAAACTGCCGAACATCTTTTTCATCTTCTACATTTCTTGCATGACCATGTTCTACATACCAGCTATATAATTTCAATGCCAGATTTGATAACCTTGATACGGTCTCGATATGTCGTATTACCTCTTTTGTTTCTGCCGCCAGCATTTCTGCTTTATCAAGCATACTTCTTGTAATGTGCAAATTTTCGATCCGCTTTTCTAAACCAATAAACTGTGGAAGTATATTTATTTTCTGATTTGCCTTGGCTATTTCTTTTCCTTTTTCAATGATGCGAAGACTCTGGATAAACAACCCTTTTTTA